>CAUZQF010000012.1:0-21674 GCA_963581905.1 Dehalococcoidia bacterium | reverse complement strand
CAGCATCGGTCAGTCCGTCTAAGGCAACCACTACTGGAGAGACGCCGAACAGCGCCAGCATAAATGTGCAGCCGGCCAGATAAGAACCGGCCAGCGTTGGGTGACTGCCATCACTATCATGCAAGACCGGCTCGGTGTGTTTGGCTAACATGAGCTCCCATGCAACACCAGCTGGCACGACTATGGCCTCAAGCTCTTTGCCGATTTCGTTGTAGGCCTCTGTGAGAAGTGCCTGATTCTCCGGCTCTGCTTTTCTCGCCCATGTCATGTACAGCGCTATCTTAGCTCCTGTATCAGCCGCCGCGGAGACGTACTCCCGCACATTTTCGTGGAATCGCTTTCGATTCTTTACAGGCAGTGTGCTCTGCTCCTGCAACACAACAAAGTCCCACGCAGCACTCCTTATCTTGTCCGTGGCGCCTGCGTTGAAATGCCGACGTAACGATGCGCCACCGGCGGATATGAGTTCGTGTTCGATCGTGATGGACTGACTCACGGCCATCTGCCTTACGATGTCAGGGAGATCGTTTCGAGCAGTAAAGCTATTACCGTTATAGAGAATCCTCGTGGTGTGGTCTGACATAGCCGTCGCCTCAATCAATCATCCGCTTTGCCTTTGCGTCTCTGTTAGAAATAAAAGTATAAACGGAATCCGCCCAGTTGAGGTTTTTGGAATTACCTAAACGGTGCGACAAGAAATATGAGGCCAACGCATGTGCCCGCAATAGCTGCTTGGCCATCGCCGGCGTTCCATAATCAATACAAGCGAAAAGTCTAAGAGACCAGCGCCATGCCCTGCTTGTACCAAGCCTCTAGCGCCTTCCTCGGTTAGGTCGAACTCCAGCATGTTAAGCCTCCTGGATGAATATCCCAGGCCTGCCTCATGAGTTATATAGATCCAGGCCTCATGGGGTTAAAACCACTCGCATGACCCCTTCTTTTCGGCTAGCCGCCAGTTCAAAACCTTCGGTGGCCTGGGCCAGAGGAAGATGGTCCGTGATCAGATCGTTTATCTGCAATTGGCCACTCTTCACGAGGCTAATAGCCTGTGGATACTGACCAGCGCCACCGCGTGTGCCAATAATGGATACCTCTTTGCCATAGAAGACCTGTGCAGGGAACGCGTCTATGGTGCCGTTGTAAAGCGAAAACGTAACTACGCGGCCGCCGGTGCCCACCACTTCCAGCGCCTGGAAAATAGCCTCCTGGCTGCCAGACGCCTCAAGAACGAGATCAAAGCCCTGGCCGTCTGTTAACAGCCTGGCCTGCTCTGCCCAGTCACTTGTCCTGACATTAACTACATGAGAGGCGCCGAGGTCCCTGGAAAGTTTGAGACGCCAATCCCGCGTGCCAAACACAATGGCCTCCGATGCGCCGTTTAACATGGCCAGCTGGGCAATAATAATGCCGCTGATGCCTGGTCCGAATATGGCGACCTTCTCGCCGGACTTCATGCCGCCTTTGCTGAACGCGCGCATGGAGCAGGCTACAGTCACAAGGGCCTGACCCTGGTCGAAGGTAATCTCGTCTGGTAGCACATAGGCTGCCCTGGCTGGCACTGAGATAAAGCTGGCAAACGTACCGTCCCGTGACCTGCCCAATGCGATGCGAGTTGAACATATTGTTGAACCGCTCTGTTTGCACTTAGGGCAGGTTCCACAGGTCCAGCTCGCTTCAGGCGTAACCCTGTCCCCGACTTTTATGTCAGATACCTCAGAGCCGACCTTTACCACGACGCCAGCGCTCTCGTGCCCTGGGACTATCGGAAGGTTTGTCGCGTGGGTGCCTTCGTACACCAGCAGGTCTGACGTGCAGATGCCGATGGATTCAATCTTGACCAGGACCTCATCTTCCGCAGGCTCAGGAATAGGAATGGTGTCGATGGTCAAAGTTCGGGGTGACCGCAGCGTGGCGGCGATGTTTACAGGAGTAACAGGAGTTTCAGATGCCATTTGATCATGTCCTCAACGTAGTTTGGAATGTAGGCATCATATTGTACGTAACCTCTGTTGAAAACATAGAGGACGACAACGGCCGTCGACCATATGCATTTGTTGGTCCGGTCGCAGTCAACTCACACAAGGGGGCCTTACGCCAAGTACTGGTAAACATGGCCTTCAGATTAACCGCCCGAGCGTGAGGAACGCATGAGCAAGAAGCCTATGGGATATAATCAAGGCCTATCGCCGGCCTGATTCTGACGGGCGATAATGGAGTTTCCGAACTTATTGCAAGGAGCAAGTTAATGGGCTATCCAAAAGTGATCTACAAAGAAGAGGCGCTGCGCGAGGGAATGCAGATCGAGGACGCGTCGATTCCCGTTGCTGACAAGCTGCGCCTCCTGGACGCGCTGTCCGAAACTGGCCTCAAGAACATAGTGGTCGGGTCATTCGTCAGTCCCAGGTACACCCCGCAGATGGCGAAGATCGACGAGCTAATGGCGGGCTTTGAGCCGCGTCCGGGAGTCAACTATACCGCGTTGGCACTGAACGAGCGCGGGAAAGAGCGAGCGAAACAGTATTCGCCACCGCTAAGCGCCAATGAGGATGGTAAGCCCCTGGCTAATCTCGGTTGCCACTTATGCGACGTGTTCGTCCGGCGAAACGCCAATCGCTCCCAGGAAGATGAGATATCGGCGTGGGAATCCATCGTTAAAGGCGCAGTAGAGAGAGGCGACAAGACGGCGGGCATAAGCCTCAACGCCGCGTGGGGGTCCAATTTCGTCGGGCCGTTCTCGCTGGACGTTCGCATGGCAATGTTGGAACGGCAGCACACCGTTTGGGACGAGGCCGGTATCCAGGTTACTGCCGTTAGCTTCGCAGACCCTATGAGCTGGACCATGCCTCACGAACTGAAAGCACAACTGCTGGCTATCAAAGAGAGATGGCCCGACATAGAGGACTTCGGTCTGCACCTGCACAACGCCAGAGGCATGGCCATTGTCTCTGCTTACAGCGCGATGGAGACGCTGGACGAGAGCGACACGCTTCGACTGGATGGGTCGATCGGAGGCATAGGCGGCTGCCCCTACTGCGGTAACGGTCGGGCCACAGGTCTCATGCCCACGGAAGACGTTTTGCATATGCTGGAGGAGATGGGCATCGACACTGGCGTCGACATGGACAAGCTGATCGACTGCGTCTGGATGCTGGAGGAGATTCTGGGGCGAACGACAATGGGACACGTCTCCAAGGCTGGACCCAGGCCTCATACCCCAGAGGAGTTCTACGATCCCAATTCGCCTTTTGTCGAGACCTTCGACCAGGCCAAGCACTTCAAGCTAGGTCCAGAGGCATACGAAGGCGGCATCTATCCATGGCGAGAGCCCATTCGCAGCCATCAGCGCCCGGAGACGCTGGCCATCGTCGACTTCCCCAGCAAGGTAACGCGCGCTTAGCAACTTGGCGGCCAGACTGAAGGCATTGAAGGCTCTAGCCTTAGAAGAATATGCCCGACATCCATCAAGGGCCATTTCGCAAATATCAGCTACGCAATTCCCCCTGCGCCTGTGTTTGCGTGCCCAGGTTACGCCGTTGTAAGGTTTCATACGGTGTTGTACAATTCCGGTCGGTAATACAGTACAAACAAGCCTAAAAATCACTCCAAAAGTACGAAAACAGGAGGATGTAGATGCCGGAAAGTGATATTTCACTAATCGCGCACCTCATGAGCCGGGCAGGTTTTGGCGCCACGAGGAAAGAGCTCGAGGCCTACGCCTCCCTGGGTTACGAATCAGTGGTTGATGACCTGATCAATCCAGAGCGTTTTCCAGAGGTTGAACAAGACCTGATCCAGCGCTACTACGATGGCTCCAACGAGAACCCCATTGTTGCCGCTGGTATCTGGATATACCGCATGGTGAACACTGAGCGCCCCCTTGAAGAGAAGATGGCCTTGTTTTGGCACCACATATTTGCGACTGCCAACAACAAGAGCAACCACATAACCTCTACCACCGTTCAGATCAACATGTTCCGAGATATCGGCATGTCGGATATGGGTACAATCCTTCTCAGTCTATCCAAAGATCCAGCCATGCTCTACTTCCTGGACAACAACGAGAACCATAACGGGGAGCCCAACGAGAACTACGGACGAGAGCTTCTGGAACTCTTCAGCATGGGTGTCGGCAACTACTCAGAAGACGACATCAAGATGGCCGCCAAGGCTTTCACAGGCTGGACCTTCACGCAGCCGATTCCGATTTACACACAGGGTCGTTACCCCTCGGAGTTCGTCTTCATTGAAGAGGACCACGACAACAGCGAAAAGACCTTCTTGGGTGAAACCGGTAACTTCAATGGCGAAGATATCGTCAACATCATCGTAAAGCATGAGGCCACTGCCCGGTTCATATCCAGGCATCTCTACAACTTCTTTGTGGCAGACGAGACTCAGGTGCCATCCTGGAACGAGACGCCTCCTCTCGACCAGAAGGCGATAGATTCCCTGGCGAGCACCTACATGGAAACGAACGGCGACATCCGCTCTATGCTCAAAGTCCTGTTCAATTCTGACTTCTTTAAGGGGGCCCGCTTCAAGCACCTGAAGAGTCCCGCAGAACTGGTTGCCGGTGTCATCAAGCTGGTTGGGACCTACAAGTTCCCTGAGACCGACATAATGGAACTGAGTAAATCTACTGCATTGATGGGACAGACGCTGCTAGACCCACCCACCGTCGAGGGTTGGCATACAGGCAGGGAGTGGATCGATGGCGGCATATTGACCGAAAGAGTCAACTTTGCTGTTAACGAGGTTGGCGATGTCACCAAGCCAGGCATCAAGCAGTTCATAAGCGAAGTTAGCGACGGCAGGGACTCGCTTTCGCAAAACGAGCTGATGGACGGCTGCATCGACCTGCTAGGCTCAATCAACATGGATGACGACACCAAGCAGGCTCTCTTCCGCGACGCGGGTTGGGAAGGCGACCTTAGATTCGACACCAATGCCAATCGCGAGGCAAGCGCCGCGCAGATTAGCCGAATGCTACAGCTCTTAGTTTCCACAATCGACTATCAATTTGCCTAAATACGGAGAGGTATAACGCAATGCCCGATAATGAGAAGAAAAAGGTTCTGGTCGTAGTCCAGCTGACGGGCGGCAACGATTTCATGAACACTCTTGTTCCTTACACTAACCCGATGTATTACGACTGCAGACCTACAGTTGGCATACCTCAGGAAGACGTCTTGCCGATTAACGACACCCTGGCATTCCACCCCAAGATGGGGCCTCTTAAGGAAATGTATGACCAGGGCAACGTGGCCATCATACAGGGCATCGGCTACCCAGACTCCAACCGGTCCCACTTCCGCGGAATGGACATATGGCACACGTGCACGCCAGACAAGATATCGACGGAAGGTTGGCTCGGCAAGGCCATCAAAGAGTTGGATCCGAATAAGGAAAACGTCCTTACCGGCGTTAATATTGGAAGGGGCCTGCCTCGGGCAATGACAGCGCCGGGAGTTCCCATAGCCTCGGTAGGTGACCTGGATAACTACGGCCTCATGACCGGCATGCAGCAGGAACGTCAGCGCTTGAACGCCCTTGAGGCATTCAAGGACATATACAGTCAGGCCATCGGCACAGGCCCCGTCAGAGAGTATCTCGCGCAGACCGGCATGGATGTGTTGAAGGGCGCTGATATTCTTAAGGACGCTCCTAGCATGTACTCCTCCGATGTCGAGTACGCCGACAATCCGATAGCGCAAAGCCTTCGCGATGTAGCCAGGATACATCTGGCTGACATGGGCTCCCGCGTCTTCTACACTCAGCAGGGCGGGTACGATACCCACGCCAACGAGAACCCGACCCAGCCGCCGCTCCTCTCTGACCTGTCAGGAGCCATCATGGACTTCTTCCAGGACCTCCGCCACCACAAGTCCTCTGAAGAGGTAGTCATGCTTGTCTTCACAGAGTTCGGCCGACGCATGAGGGACAACGGCAGCGGAACGGACCACGGCACCGGGGGTGGAGCCTTCCTGATTGGCGACAACATCAAGGGTGGGCTGTACTCCGAGTACCCGTCCCTTGAGCCGGACCAGTGGGCACGAGGGGAAGACCTGGCGCACACCTACGACTTCCGAGGGGCATATGCCACCCTGCTTGAGCAGTGGATGGAGATTGAGGCCGCTCCTATAGTCAATGGCAATTTCGAGCAGCTACAGCCGTTCAAGTAGTTCGACAAACGACAGAACACCATCGGCCATAGGCTTACACAGCATTTGCTATGCCGATATTTAAAATTAAAAACTTCAGGTGAGGTGAATTATGGGTAGGCCATACGCACTATTAAGGGCAGGATTTCCCTTCGTAAAAACAATAGGCATGAGACGCTGGAACAACTGGCCCATCGATGTTGCACTGGGCAAAGAGGGACGAATCTACGTGCTGTGCAGGTCCGAAACGCTGGCGCAGATCGCGAAACTGACATGGGACGACCAGAATCTGGCCACCATTTCTCAGAAAGGTACGGAAGACGGCAACTTCATCTGGCCCGTTTCGCTGATCGTGGACGGCGACGAGAACCTGTACGTCTCCGATGAAGGTCTCAACCGAATAACCATACTGGACAGTGATGGCAACTTCCTCAGCAAATGGGGAGAGAAGGGCGACGGCGACGGTCAGTTCAACCGACCGTCAGGTATCGCCTTCGATGCTGACGAGAATATCTACCTCTCGGACACGCTCAACCATCGCATCCAAAAGTTCACCAAGGACGGAAAGTTCATACTGAAATTCGGAACCTTAGGCGACGGTGAAGGCGAACTCAATATGCCTTGGGGCGTCGCGGTAGACGAGCTGGGCGACGTCTATGTGGCCGACTGGCGGAATGACCGCATCCAGAAGTTCTCCGCAGAGGGCCAGTTCAAGATGACCCTCGGCAAGTCAGGCAGCGAGGACGGACAGTTGAATCGACCAACCGGCGTTACCGTCGACAAAGACGGCGACATCTACGTTGCCGACTGCGGCAACAACCGGGTGCAACTCTACAGTGCTGAAGGACGATACGTCGAGAAGTTCATTGGAGACGCCACGCTATCAAAGCCGGCGCGCGACTACCTACTGACGAATGCGCTCCCACTCAGGCTGCGTGAGATGGCAAACCTTGAGCCACAGAAGCGACTGCGAAATCCCAAATCGGTCGTAGTGGACGAAGAAGGACGACTGTACATCGCCGATTACAACTCCTTCCGGGTGCAGGTGTACCAGAAGGAAGCAATCCATCTGAAGCAGGGCCAGATCTTGCCGCCGCTGAGGTCGCCACAACTGCTAACGGTCTAGCCATCTAAATACGAACGGCTTAATAAAAATAGGGACGCCTTGTTGGCGTCCCTATTTTTTTATGTGGCATTATTTGGAATTTTCTACGTCGATCTGTGCCACAATAAACTTCTGTCTATTGACACAAGTAACTCCGGTCAGCACCTCGCCTGACACCAAATATAAGAATTACCGACTACTGCACCAGATGTTTCTTGAGCACACTCTCGTCAAACTCAATACCTAGACCGGGACCTGTCGGCGGAGTGATGAAGCCCTGCTCAAAGACCAATGGCTCCTTGAAGATCATCTTGTGCAGCGGGCTCTGGTTTGCTTCCTGAATAAGGAAATTCGGCGAGCAGGTGTCGATCTGAACAGCAGCGGCTGCAGCGACTGGTCCGCAATACATGTGAGGAGCAATCATAGCGTAGTGCGCCTCGGCGATTGCCGCGATCTTTTTCGACTCTGTGATGCCGCCACACTGACCAACGTCTAGCTGAATTATCTGCGCTGCCTTCTTCTCCAGAACGTTCGAGAACTCGTATTTAGTTACCAGCCGCTCGCCAGTCGCGATAGGTATGCTAGTGTGGGCCGCTACTCTGGCCATCTCGTCGATGTTCTCAGGCGGAACCGGCTCCTCGAACCAGAAGGGATGGTACGGCTCTAAGTAGTCGGCGACGCGGATGGCGCTGTAAGTCGTCAGTTGCCCATGCGTTCCAATGCCAATCTCCAGGTTGTTGCCCACCGCATCCCGGATGGCCTCGAAAATCTTCGCGGCCTTATCGATCTCCCAGAGAGGGATGTCCCTGGGAATCGGGTATGTAGGCATGAACGGGTCCAGCTTGCAGGCAGTGTTTCCCTCCGCGACTAGCTGGGCCGCAACCTCCCCGGCGCGCTTCGGATCGTCATTGAAAGGGCCGCCCGGCATGTAGGCGTATGCCCGTAGCTTCTCGTGGTACTTGCCGCCAAGCAGGTTGTAGATCGGTTGATTCGCGGCCTTCCCAACGATGTCCCACAGCGCCATGTCTATGCCACTTATCACAGGAGTGGAGTACAGGCTTGGGTGTCGCAGGTCGTGCCGAGATGCGTACATCCTGTCCCAAAGCAGCTCAATGTTAAACGGGTTCTCTCCCATTACGAACTGGCCTACAAACTCTTCGATCATACTAACCTGCGTTTTCAGATCGCCCAGATGATTGGAATACGAGCTACCGGCTATGCGCTCTCCGATACCGGTAATGCCCTCGTCGGTCTCCAATTCCAGGAACAGAAAGTACCTGCCACCTATATATGGTTCCTCGTTTTCAACGACCATTGTTTTAAGACCGATAACTTTCATTAATAGCTCCTAAGTTCTTGCGATTTCAGACTCAGCGACCACCAGACTCTAGTCCTGCCAGGTAAGGCTGTCAAATGGCGGGGAATTAAGTCGACATCACATAGAGGTGAGGCTTGGAATAAAGAAACGTGGACAGTGTGTAAACAAAGCAGTCTGAATTGAACACCAAAAAATCGGGTTTGGGCCATAGAGTATATAGACATTGGCATTGCCAAGCTGATGTAACTTGCCTCTATCAGAAGGACCGTGGCGCGAGACCCAAGACGCCGAACAGTCGCTTGCTGGCTAAGAGACTCGCTTGTATACCTGAATCCTGTGGCGGTTGCCGTCGGTAACGTATAGGCTGCCTGCGTCGTCGAGCTTGACTGACATCGGAGCCCAGAAGTACTTTTCGATGTGAGCCGACTGGGTATGAGGATCGTCACTGCCGATCAGTTCTGCGCTTGGCTCCAGGTCGGACACAGCCCGAGTCTCGCCTTCTTCCTTGTTGGTATCAAGATACAGCGCAGCCCATTTCGATAGCGTCGCCTCGCCGCGCAGCTTTTGCAGGAACATACCTTCGCTGTCGAAGACCTGAACCCTCTCGTTGCCCCAGTCCGACACGTAGATATATCCGCGCTCGTCCACCACGACGCCGGAAGGTCGGAGAAGCTGACCGTCGCCTCGTCCCGAAGTCCCATAGGCGGCTACAAACTCGCCGTCTGAGGTAAACTTCTGAATCCGGTCGTTAC
The DNA here is from genome assembly GCA_963581905.1 of Dehalococcoidia bacterium. Lineage (GTDB taxonomy): Bacteria > Chloroflexota > Dehalococcoidia > Lucifugimonadales > JADFKI01 > Casp-Chloro-G4. Next base: position 12,338 of record CAUZQF010000012.1, on the reverse strand, counting down.
CCCAATCGGCCACGAACACATCGCCATCGGACGACACCGTAACGCCCCAAGGCAGGTCGAACTGGCCTTCGCCTAAGCCTCCAGTGCCGAAGCCAGACAAGAATTCGCCAGCGGCACTGAATTTCTGAACGCGATTGTTTTGGGTATCCACAACGTAAACTTCCCCGGCAGAATCAAAGGCGATTCCAGAAGGCCCATTTAGCTCGCCGTCACCGGTGCCGTGCACGCCCCACCGCGATACGAAATTGCCTTCGTAATCGAAGATCGACACCTTGTGAGTCGCGTCGTCGGTTATGTAGATCAGGTTTTGGTCATCTCCCGCAGCGCACATAGGAGAGACCAGATAGCCTTCTCCCTGGCCAAAGGTAGCGAAGATGCCATGGTATTCGCTGTCCACATCCAGCACGGTAATTCTGACGGAACGCTCGCCGCTGTTCCTGGACCGATTAGGCACATAAAGTCGTCCGTTATTGCCAATGACAACGTCAGTGGGATACTCGAAGCCGCGCCCCTCCATTGCAACTATGCCAAGGGTTACGCTGTATTCGAGCACCTGCTTACCTGTTTGAGAAACACCAGAAACCATACTAGACCTCGAAAGTTCTTGGGGCAGGCTAACTAGGCTCGTTGAAACTCTTTGGTCGCCGCCGTCAACCTCAACACTTGCGCCACATCATCCTCAGTACCAACGCCTTTTTCGGCAAAATCGACCAGCACTCGATGAGTTTCCTCAGATACCGAGATGGCCCCCATCTGGTCAAGACACAGGTCTACAAGCTGTTCCGAGGAAAGCTGAGCACCATTTCCGGCGGCCGCCCTGTCGATAATGGCTTTGACACCGGGCTTATCAGTATCACCGAACTGCTCAGAAGCGAAATTGATTCTTTCGATAAGAGTACCGGTGTCCACCCACTCGGTGCCCTGGTGCCACCCTTCGACGCTGGGAGGATTGTTAAGTTCCTGGCCCATCCATGTAATCTGATCGTACCTCGATACCATTTCCCGCCGCGGCATGTCGAACTCCCCAGTCAAACGGAGAACTCCAACAACAAATTCTGCCGGGCCCTTAACCTTCTCATATCGTATGGCAGCAGACTTGAAGAAGTCGGAATTAAACATCACCCGCATCATAGCCTCGATATCGTAGTCATTATCGAAATAGGCCTTTACCAGCATATTAATGGCTTCGGTATCTCTCGGAGGCGTGTATGGCCACGAGGGAACAGGTGGTTCGTCGGCCACAAAAAAATGATACATATGCCTGGCTATGAACCGAGCCGTGGACTCTTCCTGACAAATAATATCGATGATGTCGTCGCCGTTAAAGTTACCCTTGTGGCCAAGGAACGTCTTCTCACCATTGTCATGATCTTCTGGATGATATTCGAAGTGGTACGCGATTCGACCATAAGGCCAGTCAGAGTCGCGTTGGGACCGCACCATCATGTAGTCAGCATTCCCGATGGTCCACCCGGTGAAGGCCCTGGCGCACTCCTTGATGTCCTCCTCTGTATAGCCGCCGACTCCCATAGAGAAGAGCTCAAGAAGTTCGCGTCCCCAGTTCTCGTTGATCGCGCCGTCGTGGTTATCCTGATTGTCCAGCCATACGATCATCGCAGGGTCTTTGGAGAGTGCCAGTAGAAGCTCCTTGAAGTTGCCCATGCCGCATCGCCTGAACATGCCGATCTGATCGAATAACACCCTGCCATTGATGACTTTGGGAACCCCAGTGGCGAAAATGCTGTGCCAAAAGAGTGTCATCTTTTCCTGTAATGGCGCAGTAGTGGTAATCATGCGGTAGATCCAGCTACGAGCGCCACCACGATGATTTATCATGCCCGACGCCTCATGGTCGAATCGTCTCACCATGAAATCGCCCATCCAATCAGGCTCTCCAGGATCAAGCAACTGGTCCACCGTAGCCTCGTATCCGTTGGCTACGTAGGTTTCGATTTCGTCGCGAGTTGCCCCAAACCCGGCCCGGCGCATTAGATGTGCTATTAGTTCAACATTTTCTCTTGCCATATCGTCTCCGCTGCGAACACGTCTTATTACGATGACATCGTAATAAGGACGCTCAAGGTCGTCAAGTTCCAGACGCCCGATCTTGCATGCCAATAGCCACAGGGCGAGCCACCAGGAACATGCTGGCGACCGTTGATAAGACCGTACCGACCAGCGTCAAAGGCCGGACCTGCGATCACAAGATCAGGCTTGAGGTCCACCAGCGCTTGCCTGATGGCCTCAAGGGCGACGTCCTTGCTTTCGTTAATGTGGTTGTCGCCATAAATTATTGTGCCAACAACCTCGCCCTTATCACCCAGCAACTGCTGCAAAGGTCGACCCGGTCCAACGGGCCCCTCCGTCACATCAACAGTTGCATTGGCCTCCTCTTCGCCCCCTATGCCTCCGAAGAACTGGTTCAGGTAATGGACTATTCGAACGGAATCCGCCGTGTCTCTGCACCTTCCTGTAGTTGCGCGCCGCTTCAACTTTTACATGGTATAGCGCAGAAGTCTGCAGAAGACCGGCCCCGTATGAGGAATCCATGAGTAAGGGTCAGGAACAGTCCGAGAGTAACCTCGTCATAGGGATTGGCCAAGAATCAGAGGCTCATCACCACCTTAATTACCTCGTCTTCTTGATTCAGGTACATGTCGTAGGCCCGTTGCAGGTCTTCGAAGGGCAGACGGTGAGTGACCAGTTTGCCTGGATCAATTATGCCGCGAGCCTTGAGATCTACCATGGTTTTGATAGGCACAATGGGCTCAGGAACGTGTCCGCCCTGGCTGGGAATAATGGTCGGCTGCCGAGTCATCATCAGCTCATGCTCGATGGGAATGACCGGCGATGGCTGTACGCCAAAGGCCATCATTGTGCCGTATTTCCGCACCAGACGTATGCACATGTTGAAGGCTTCTGGAGACCCTGCCGCCTCAACCACTATGTCTGCACCGTTGCCCTCTGTGAGGCCTTCGACGGCAGCAATCACGTCTTCCTTCTCAGGATTGATGGTGTGAGTCGCCCCTGTCTTCTGTGACCAGCCGAGCCGATAGTCCAGCGGGTCCACTGTGATGATTTGGCGCGGTCCCATCTTGGCCAGAATCATGGTGAAGGAGAGCCCTATGGCACCCTGACCCAATATGACAACATCCTTGCCCACCACGCTGCCCATCTTCTGGCAGGAGTACATCACCGTACCGGAGGGCTGGCACATCACCCACTCGCTAAGATCGCCCTCGTCGGGTACAACGCACATGAGATCCGGGGCGGAGGTTATGTACTCCACCAGGCCTCCAGGATTGTCAGCGCCTGGGTAAACAATGACTCGTTGGCCTTCGTGGAACTCCGGCGTCTTGGACTCGACGACAACGCCAGCGCACTCGTGGCATGAGAACCCAATGGGACCCGGATACCATTCCTCCGGCAGTTCCCTGCCATAAACACGGCGAATGTCACTGCCACAGATCGAAATGCGCTCCAGCTTTATCAGGCAACGGCCTTCTTCCAGGGGCGGCACATCTGTTTCCACCACTTCGAATTTCCTTGGGGCAACAAGTCTGGCTGCTTTCATATATATCAAGCTCCTACATGTGCCGAGTTAAATCATGGTCCCGACATTTAGCGCATAGGATACACGCTGAAAGCCACCCAAGACGAGACTTGAATACAAGACCCCCAAGAGGCCAGACTAATGTGTTATCCGTCGATTGCTACGATTTCCCTTAACATTTGCGATAAAATACATTTGTGAAACGAATACGCACGAAATAATCATGACATCCTCATACCACTTCCTGTTTGCTTGATTCTGAACTATAAGATCGAAGTACCTGGGTAGTGATATGAGGCCCCAAAAGGCCTGTTGTTGGATAGGAGTATGCGTATGCCAAAGATCGATGTGTTGCTTCAGGGGAGCCCCTTGCGAACGGATGTGGGCATAGTGGGGTTCTGCACTGTACTGCTGATCGAGGGCGAAAAACGTACCCTTGTTGATGTGGGCCACGTGGGTCGCCGCACAGCCTTGCTGGCAGCCCTGGAGAAGCGCGGATTAACCCCCGAAGACATCGATCTGACCGTCATGAGCCACGTCCACTGGGACCACAGCCAAAATTACGATCTTTTCCGACATGCACCCATGCTCGTCCACAAATCGGAACGGATTTACGCCCACCATCCCCACAAGAACGACTGGGCAACACCGGCCTGGACGGGCGTAATGATCGATCACCACCCTGACATACAGGAGGTCGAAGAGGGCTACGAGATCGAGCCCGGTGTGCAGCTGATACACACACCCGGACACTCGCCCGGCAGCATGTCCGTCAAGGTGGAGACCGATTCAGGCCTTGCCACAGTCTCAGGCGACGTACTGCATTACTCGAGCGTCGCTTTGACTCGCAAAAACCCTCTGGTCTTCTGGAACGAGATTCAGGCCACGCAGAGCATCGACAGAATCGTCGGAACAGCAGACGTAATCTATCCGGCTCACGATCGTCCCTTTAGAATCGCCAGGACCGGCATTGAGTACCTTGAGCCCACGAACCTGACCATCATGGGATTGACTCCGGACGAGCCTAGAGTTACGTTCGAGAAAGAGCCTCGTCCTGTCTGGTTAATGCCTGGCATAGAAGATCAGTCCGAAGCCGCGCTCAATTAGGTCTTCGCGTAATTTCGCAAGACGATATGACACGCACAGCCATGTCCCTCCTCGGTCTCTCGCTGTTAGCTTTAACGGCTTTCTTCGAGAGGCCAACCCTCCAAGCCGCTGTCGAACTACAGGAGCCATCCCCCGTAAATCAGGGCACCAACCTATCTAGACTTACATAAGTCGTAGAAGAAATACTGTTGCAGAAAAAGTCTATAGAGACTTACTCTGGCTGAGGCATGGGCTGGCCAAGAGTGTGCATCAGCCGATTGGCCCAGCCGAAAATAGAAGTTGACAAGACCAGGTCAAATATCTCTTCCATGCTGAGGCCTTCATCAACCAGCCGGGCAACATCGGCCTTGTCAGCTGTTGATGGACAGTGCGACAGCTTTGTGGCAAAGGATACGATGGCCTTTAGCCTGGAGTCGATATCCGCATTCACTCCTGATTCGAAGACGCGCTGGATTACCGTCTCGTCCTTTGTAAGCTCGTTGTAGCGGCTGGCGTGAACGGCGGTGCAATAGATACATCGGTTGTAGACCGATGCCGCAGCAGCTCCCAACTCAGTCTCCGCCCTGGATAGCCCGCCTCTGCTGTACATGATGCCATTGAACAGCGGTGTACGTTGGGTAAGCGTTTCGGGATCATGGGCCAGCACCAGCACATAGTCCGACACCTTCATACCCGAAGGAGTCTCCTTGAAGGCCACGCGCTGCTCCTCAGTGGCGGTTTCAGGATCGATCGGCGTTATATGCGGCTGCCATCGGGGAATAACCGTCGTCAACTCTTTAATTGGTTCGCTCATACTACTTCCGCCATTAATCTAAGTCCCACTACTACCCTAATCTGGTAGCTAACGAATGCGTTAATCTCGGCCAGGCGCACGATGTCGTCTTCCGGCACACCTGCGCTGACCAGTGCTTCGATATCCTTTGAAGAAGCACTCTTGGGGTCCAGTGCTACCAGGTCCGTGTATGCGATCAGTGCCTTCAGCTTCTCGTCGCTGCCACCGTCGAAAGCGACATCCGCAATCTGGGCATCATCTCCGCCGCCTATCATGCGGAAGAAGTGCTCAGCCAAAACCGATTCGTCGTTGTGCCTGGCGATTCTGCAGGCCAAGGCGCCTCGGACGGCATGGGATAGCCCGCCGCTGACCTTTGGTGTAAGGACAGCGTCGTGCGACTTCTGCGTAAGTTCGACTATGTTTTCGCGTGCCAGCAAAGCAGCGGCCAAGGGATGCTCAGCCGTCAAGCCAGCCGCCATTGGCATGACTGTTTCAAATAAAGTTTTCATGGCGCAATGTTACCACAGCCCTCTGCAGCACCCAACAGCAAAGACCCCGGCCAGCCATTCCGCTCCTAGGAACCAAAATGTACGAAAACTTTCTTACAATACTTGGCAATAATTGGTAATAATTGGTAAACTACCGTAACCTGTGGTATGATGACGCAGCTTTATAATTGGACAGTGAATTAGTACTGCCCCTCAGAAGGTTTCATGAGCATAAAAACTACCGCTTACTCTACCGATTTCGCAGATCGGGGTAAGAGCTATCTCGCAAACCTCAACTGGCCGCACCTAATCACCATCTTAGTCGTCTACAGCATAACAGGCACTTTAGCCCTGCAACTCAGCCGCCTGATCCTAAACGGCGCGCTGGATATGGATGGCAGTTTCATTTCTGGACCTTGGGTGTTTAGAGGCGCCTACATTCTCGTGATGCCGCCAATCTACTCCTTGATGCTGATAGCCGTTGGCACAGTTTTCGGCAAGTATCACTACTTCCGCCAACGAGTACTGAAGATGTGGGCACGAATTCTTCCCATCGGCCGTTTCGTCAAGACCAGCTGATAAACCGGACGGCTGGAGTTTCGTTGGCGATCTCATATAGGCTCTTTTGATCGCCAAAAACTCGCCAAAACTCCAGTTCTAAGTGCCCTTACGAATCGTGTTTGATCTTGGGTGTCTTGGGTGCAATGAGAAGACCGAGTTGTGGTGAAACAGCGGATCGAACTGATAGAAGAGCTGACCTGGTGCCCTTAGCGACTCTATGTTGGCGTTAAATGCCCCCCGGATACACAGGCCTGGCATAGCTTGTCACTGACTCTTAATCAGTAGGTTCCCGGTTCAAGTCCGGGGCGGGTCACCAAATAGCAAGCATTATAAAGAGGCCCCTGTGTAATATGGGGCCTCTTTTATTTCATCTGTCATTCGTATTACCGACATTTTGGCGACATCTATTCTGACATTTCTTACCGATACTTTTCAGATGCGTCTTTATCCATCTGGGGCGTTACGTGTACGTATTTGGAAAGCATAAAGGAAGGTTTGACGCCATTGAAAGCAGATGCTACCGTTTTGCCTGACTAATTCGTGTCGATGAACAGTGTTCGCTTCACGGCTATCGAAAAAACCACAATAGCGCCAGCTGGTGCATGATTTCACGAGGACACTTGATGATATACGACATAATTGTGATAGGTGCAGGATCCGCGGGGTCAGCACTTGCTAGCCGACTTTCGGAAGACCCTAGCCGATCAGTCCTGTTGCTTGAGGCCGGGCCCGACTACCCCGATATTGATAACCTGCCTGACGACCTGAAGCTAGGAAACAATGTTTGGCTCTCTGCCTATGGACCGCATAGCTGGGATTATAGGGCCCGCGTGACTGAATATCAGACCGATTTGACAATTCCCAGGGGCAAGGCTACAGGCGGTTCGAGTGCAATTAATGGCCAGGTCCTTTACCGAGGAATTCCTGAGGACTACGACGGCTGGGCGGCATCTGGAAACGACGAGTGGGCCTTTACTAAAGTTCTACCCTATTTTCGAAAGATGGAAACGGATATGGACTTCGGCGGAGACTTTCACGGCACAGAGGGACCTGTTCCGGTACGTAGGTATCCTCGGCAAGAATGGATGCCTCATGCTTCCGCATTTGAGGAGGCATGTTTAACGGAAGGATTTCAGGCAGATGCCGATCAAAATCACCCGGAGTCAACCGGAGTATCTCCCAGGGCTCGGAATACATTAGAAGGTGTTCGCATCAGCATGGCCCTGGCATACTTAGACCCGGCTCGCCACCGGCTCAATCTCACCATCAAAGCCAATGTGACATCCAGGAGAATACTGTTTGAGGGAAAACGTGCGGTGGCGGTTGAGGCGGAGAGCGGGGGTGAGGTGTTTACGGCTAAAGGCGACCAGATCGTGTTAAGCGCAGGGGCAATCGGGTCCCCCCAACTGTTACTGCTCTCAGGAATAGGCCCTGCCTCGCAACTCGAGTCATTAGGCATCAGTGTTTTGCAGGACTTGCCTGGCGTTGGCCAGAACTTGCGGGATCATCCTTCCGCCTGCGTTCTTTTTCACGCCTCTGGCGAACGCCCCGATGTGCAAGCGCCAGTAATTCAGGTAGGACTCCGTTACACCGTCGAGGATTCTATGATTCGAAACGACATGCAGATCAGCCCAATGTTGATGACCAGCGAGCATAGGCCCGCCCAGGTCCAAATTGATGATGACGGGAATTACATAGGTCTAAGCGCTAGTTTGCAGCTTGCTATCGGTTCCGGAGAGTTGCGTTTAACATCTAAAGACCCAAACGTGCAGCCGTACTTAGACTACAACTACTTTACGGAACCCCTGGACGTTGAACGCATGCGCAAGGCCATCAGGCTTTGTGTAAGACTAGCCGAACACGAGGCCTTCAAAGATATCATCATGGAACGAGTTACTCCTACTGATGCCGACCTCGCTACGGATGATGCTCTTGACGATTGGCTAATGCGAAACGTTGGTACATCACACCACATCTCCGGTACTTGTAAAATTGGACAAGACACGGATCCTATGGCCGTGTTGGATCAGTACTGCCGAGTGCGCGGCGTGGAAGGATTACGTGTGGCCGACGCATCGATCATGCCAGACGTAGTCAGGGCCAACACCAACGCAACTGCCATTATGATTGGAGAACGCGTCGCCGACTGGATCGGACAAGGCAGGTAGGAAGGAAATAATGGTTGGATTTCCCTATTTTAGTTCGTCGGTTTGCTAATCCTGTTATTGGTGCTGACAAACAGGCAATGACAAATTAATTAACAAAGAGTTTTCTGTGTCTACGTTGCAGACACTACCGTCATATGCCACCTCGACCCCATCGGCGGCTTCCTGGAGAGCAACGGCGAAGTCGAATCTGTAGCTGATCACTCTAGTACCACGGGAATCGAAGGCAAAAAACAATGCCCTTAAGCTGGGCGCGGAGTGGATGACCAGGGGAATTGGGGAATTGATGATAAGGTTGTCAACTTAGAGGGCCGCAAGCTCCCCTTATTCTCCTCCAAAAACTTGCGCTCCCAGTTCGGCTGCAAGTACGGTGTATCCTGCATTCAGGCCCCCGCTCTGGATGCCCAGACCGCCCACACTAGTAGCATGATTCAACAGATGCGGTAGCGGTTGAATATCGCCGGAACACCTCATCTCTACCACTATTAAGCCGATCATCCCACCCTGGCTCAAATATTCCATAAAAGGAAGCTGCCCAACCAGTGCGTTCAACCCGTCCATCCAGCCAGCATGGGCTGAACCGGCGGGTGTGCAGATGCTGTCCTTGATCTCCTCCAGTGACTCCCCACACCCAGCCTGGGTTAGAACGCAACTCGAAAATCCCCCTAGGACGTTATCTACGCCGGCAAACATGCCGCTAACTAGCCCTCCTAGAAAGGCGATCGATCCACGCAGGCCGTCGATGGTCATCACTTCAGTGTGCCCAGACTGGGGGTTAATGAGGATCCAACCGGTGACCTCCGGCGCATGGCCGATTGCAACCGCTCGGTCAGGCACGACCACCATGTAGTCGGGGCGGCGCTGACGCTCTTCCTGAATCCTGGACATAGCTTCCCCGGGTAGGTCGAGTTCGTCGAACGGGAAAGGATCACCGGGCATGATCACGACGAACCTAGGGCGATCCGATCGCTCGGGCTGCTCCTCGAGGTACACGATAAGGTCCGGGTATTCCACAGGTAGGTCCTCTGATTTTGACAAGTAGTTGGTAGCACTCACCGTCGTAGGGAATGAGCGTGATGAGCCGTTTCCAACCAGTTCTTCATCCGTGATGATTTCCAGAGCGTTCCGGAGTTCCTCTCCACCGGTTGTACGGCGGTAGGTCCCACCACTCCTTCCTGCCAAGTCCATTAAATCACGCTCACCGGCGCCTCCTTCCTCGATACCTACGCCGATGGTATGAATCTTCAAGTTCGAAGGGATGACCACTGCTTGCAAAGGAGAGTCGCATGCGTTGTCACCGTCAGCCAGCACTATTAGGTGGCGAACAGCGCCTTTTGCCTCCGATTCCATCCTTCTAATAGCCCCTTGTACAGCACCCGTTAATGGTGTACCCCTAGTGGTGTAAGCTGGGTGTAGGCGAGTTTTCCCTGCAGCGATGGGGCTCCAGTCAAGGGATAGAGGGGAAATATTCTTGATCTCCTCTGCGCATGTTTCCCCGTACAGGTTGGTAAACCCCCAAACACTAAATTCAACCACAGGGGTCACCGAGCCGATGCCGTCTTCGAGCGCCGCGGCAACTACCTCGAGTTTGGAGACGCACTCTCGGCCAGCACACCCCGTATCAACCGGATCACCCATGCTTCCGGACGTGTCCACCAGGACGGCAATGCTGCCCCGGAGGGTAGGTCGGGCGGTATTGGGGACAGGAGCTGAAAAGCTTCCATCAGGCCAGGTCAAGATATCCAGCCCCTCTCCCTTCAACCGAGCATTCGGTATACCCACCGCATAAGGCTGCGTCCACGCCACGGTCTGGTCGCCCCGGCGCGACATCACCCGCCCCTCAAACCGGAGCGGTGCCGGTGTCGAAACCTCGTGGATCACGGATTCACCAACAGGAGTCATGACACGGAACACCATTCGAGATGGGCCGTCTTCCGCTATGACAACCTGATGGTCGCCGGACTCGTCGCTCGCTGAAATTACGGCTATTTCCATGGAATTGCCGTCGATTGAAATGGACAGCGTATCCTTTCTGAAACGGGTCAGATTTACTCGCTGTCTTGTCGCACAACATGTACCCGGGTCTTTTTTGTAGACGAACTGTATCTCAGTCGCCTGTTCGGCTCGGATGTCCGCCGCCACGGACGGCACCAGCCACAATGGGCTCCTATACCAGGAACTTCGGCCGTCGTCGTTCCCCCACTGTAAAAGTTCGGATTTGGGCTCAGTCAGTGAGGGAGAGGAGACATTCGTGCTTGCGGTCACCAAGACGGAACCTTCACTACTCAAACGTTGCCACTCGGTATAATCTCGCTTTGACTGAGAGCTTTTGCCCGGACCAGGAGACTCGAAAGCACGGACGTGAGCTTGAATCTCGAAGACCTCATCGTGATAACGGCCGCTGCCTTGGACTGTGGTCCCCACTATCGTGTCGATTCCTCTCTGTATTCCAGGGAGGTAAACCACACGCGGCACGTAGGTCAGATCTGATCCCTCCACGAGTAACAAGAGGTCTATCGGCAATGTGCGGTTTGGCCCAGAACCAATAATCAATCCATTAGCAGCCAACGAATGCGATGCCAGGCCGTCCCACGCGCCCAGTCTCATAGAAGACACTTGTTGTGCATTGGCTTGCAATAGCAGATCAGTACCTTCAAGGGACACCGTCGCTGTAGCGGCGGAGTCGGGGTCTCTGAATACGAGCCGGCTACCGGACTGCCCTTGCCTCGTAAGAAGTTTGAGAGATTCATCAAAGAATTGCATGCGACTTACTAGGTCATTGGCCTCATCCTGATAAAGTGCCGCGAACACCGTTGGAACCGTCATCACAGGCTGGCCAGTAGCCCGCTCCAAGACCCGGCCTTCCACCATAGCGTCGTTTAGCGCCAGGGCGAAATGAATGGAAGAAGATTGAGGATTGGCGATTATCGCCCTAGTGTTGGAAACCAGATCTAGTGAGGGTATTATGATTGGGCTGTCAGGATACCGCTTTTCAAGCGCCGCTATGATGATCCTGGGAGCGCGGAACAGCGGTGCTCCCGAGATGTTAGTTTCCTCGAAAAGCTTCTCTGCCCAATAATCCGTCTCCGCTGCCAGTTCGATTGCGCGCAGCCGTAGAAAATCCTCAGGACGATATTCCCGGTCTCCCTCCATGTCCAAGACACCCAAAGTCTCCGCTTCAACCCGGAAGTAGGGCTCCCCAACAACATTCACGGATATCCAAATGGCGTACAAGTCCTGTACCACGTCTGGAGTAACGTTGGTGTATTCGGAGTTGCGGTCAAACAGCGTCCTGTGGTAGTCGGCGGTAGCCCCTTGAAGGTCGACGTGCCTGATGATCAGATCGGCGCGCCTGACGTCCTCCAAAGGTGGCCCCGTCCACGCTGTACGGTGGGGAGCATTCTCGCGACCTATCCTCAGTCGGAGCCGGATTCCATCGCCCGTTTCCACAAAGTCGGCCGTAATTGGCCTCGAGCCGCTATTAGGAAGGTCTAGCTCACCTAATATGTGGTCAATATGGCCAATTTCCGACGCATTTTCATCCAGTCGCCAAGCTCTCTGAATAAATTGCACCTGATGAACCAGTGACTGGGGTATTTGCGTACTTCGCTTCGCTTCTTCCCCAACTCCGCTAACTACGACCCGCGACGTGGGCACCTCCACCACATCACCGTCTACAAATGCCTCCACTA
>CAUZQF010000011.1:0-21730 GCA_963581905.1 Dehalococcoidia bacterium | reverse complement strand
CCCAAGGCCTCTGCCAACGTCAACCCGATACTTATGTCCGTTCCGATGCAACTGCTGGCCTACCACATAGCCGTCTGTCGAGGCTGCGACGTTGATCAGCCTCGGAACCTGGCCAAATCTGTAACGGTAGAGTAACTCACCTCTAGAATGCTTTGACGGTTGTAGGCAGGTTTCGCCTATGCTAACTTATGGGCATCAAGTAGAGGTCATGAATGTTATCTCACGTATCTAAATTTGGCATTTATCTCAACGCCAAAGACGGCAAAGTAGTCCGCATCACATCGCCTTACTGGTTTCCGGAGGAGCCTGACTGGGCATACGTGACCGACGAGGTCAACGCTACCCTTCTGGATATCCGGGAAACGATCAAGGAAAAGAAGCTGTCCGAATCGGCAGATTCTGTGACTTGGGGAAGAATTCCTCTGAAGGACTGAAGGCGGACCTCAGGACGTTCGTTTGAGCCAAGCACCAGCAGAAAATACCGCAAAACATTCAATATTCAGTGTGCCGCCAGCGTTGCGGTATCCAGCATATAGAGCATACTGGTTTGGCACATTGGCGTCTGTTAGCGGGTTTCAGATGTTCCAGTTTGGTCAGCTGTGGCTCGCTTACGAGATAACTGGATCGCCCCTCTTTCTGGGATATGTTGGGCTCGCCAATGCCATTCCAGCCATCGCACTGAACCTCTTCGGCGGTGTCTTCGCCGACCTCTTCGACAAACGTAAGCTCATCCGCGTGACCCAGTCAATTACCGCCGCTCTCATATTTCTGTTGGCGGTGATGACGATGCTGGACGTTGTCCACATCTACAATCTGCTAATCATCGCCTTCTTTGCAGGAGCGGTTAATGCCTTTGACCAGCCGGCGAGGCAGGCGCTCTACCCCCATCTGATTGATAGCAAAGTCATGATGAGCGCGGTGGCATTAAATTCGGCCATCTGGCAGGGCACTCGCATCGTTGCTCCAGCCGCCGCGGGCGCGATCATAGCCTTCTTGGGAACCTCTATAGGGTTCTTTATTGCCGGAGCAGGGTTTGTTGTCATGGCGCTGGTCATATCGACGATAAAGGTGCCGCCAATCAAACGAGGGGGCAGTGGCAACGCAGCCAAGGACATGCTTGAGGGCGTTACGTTCATCGCAAAGAATTCTATCTTCTCCTTCCTCATCGGCATGACATTCTTCAATAGCTTCTTCGGCCTGGCATACATCTTCATGATGCCGATTTTTGCCGTTGATATCCTGAAGGTCGGCTCGGAGGGTCAGGGCGTGATAATGGGTGTGAGCGGTGTGGGAGCGCTGGTCACAACCATGTTCTTGGGATCGATAGGGAACATCCGCCAGAAGGGACTCCTGCTCATCGGCGGTGCTATTGCTTTTGGGACGGCGCTGGTCTCCTTCGCTCTGGCCGCCGAATTCCATGGTTCGTTCATTTTGGCTCTGAGCATCATATTCTTCGTCGGAGTCTTTAACTCCATCTACATGGTCTCCATCATGAGTTCGCTGCAGATAATGGTTCCCGACCGTATGCGCGGTAGAGTCATGGGCTTCTACGGCATGACGTGGAGCATAATGCCTCTGGGAGGCTTTCAAGCTGGCCTTATTGCCGAGACCATGGGCGCTCCTTTTGCTGTTGGCATTGGCGCTATTGCAGTCATAGCGTTCGCCGCAGGTCCCGCCATGCTAAACAGTAAGGTTAGGAACATTGGGTCCATCTTGCAGGGATTTGAGCGGGCCGCCGCGCAGCCGGAGCCTCAGCCGCAACCATCCGCTGGGGACGACTAGTCTCGCCTAATAACTGCCTCGTATTTAGCGTATTGAAAGCCAAATAATCGGCATCTAGTATAATTGCCCAACTCCAAAAGACGGTCCCAGGAGCGCGGTGGTGGGACAGGCAGAAACAGGAAACGCAGGCGACCGAAAGCTAGATGTTAGTAGTGAGGCATCGCTGCTGGTGCAGGGCGGTTCGCGTCACGGCGAGGTCATCGCCCTGTTTTCTGAGATAACAACCATGGGTCGCCAACCGGACAACGACGTCGTTGTCGATGAGCCTCCTGTATCTCGGAAGCACTCCGCCATCGTATCCACTGTAAACGGCTATTACATCCGCGACCTGGGTAGCACCAACGGGACTTTCATCAACCGACGGTGCATCTTCGATGACGAGTTTCCCCTCGCGCACTGCGACCTGGTCCGCATGGGTGGCAGCGACGTCACCTTCATGTTCCAGTTCGCGGGGCCAAGACTGTTCGCATCTCCTCGGTGGAGTCTCCCTTGGAGGACCTGGTCGTGGATGCCAAGGCTCGCCAGGTGTACGCCAGGGGCAAGCGGCTGGATCCTGCAGGAGTTCGACCTGCTGCAGCTGCTTAACTCCAGGCGTGGTGAGGCAGTCAGCAGGGATGAGATTGCCAGGCATGTGTGGGCGGAGCGTTCGGACGGCGACGTGGGTAATCACGAGATCGAGCAGATCCAGTAGGGCTACGTCGGCACATACTTTACGGACGCTGAACTGGCTGAGGTCGACAAGTCCATATCTGGTAACAAGCTGGAGAGTGCTCCCGCTGTTGTCAAAAAGGTTGCCCTATTTACGCAGCGGGAAGGTAGCGACTTTGTAGGCACTGTTTTCCAGTCGACCGGTAGCTGGCAGGTTGTGAACGACGTCTATTCCAGCCCGCCAATGTCTACTGAACAGATCATTCACCCGGATAAGTATCTTATTGACGAAGGGCCGAACAACCCTACGCTGCCGGACATCACCGAGGCCATGGGCAGAGGTTGAGAGCTGGTGGCCGAGGATACGCTGGGAGAGTTCTTGCTCCGTACTTACCTGGAAATTCATCTGGACGTGGCAACCGCCTCCGATGCCGCCGCTGGATAGGGAGGCGATCGCTATCTGTTGCTGGCTGGCCCGGAGGCCGAGCGTCTGCTGGTGCTGTCTCTAATGTGGGACACGCCGGCCGATGCGGACGAATTTGCTGACGCCTACAAGCGGTTTGCGAAAGCAGACTCGGGGAATGAAGCGATTGTCTTAGGCCCTGACCTTTGGGTGTGGAACAGCGATAACGCAGTCCTGTTGAGCAGAGACGGCCCGTCGGCCACCCTCATGGTGATAGGGGACGATGATGCTCTGGTAACTAAAACCAGGACCGCTTTGCTCGACGCCATTCGCAAACCCTGACATTTTCGTGTAGATTGGCAGTCAGATTTTGTGTGTCCCAACGACACGCTACGTAGGAATTTATGTGGCAGATATGAAAATTACCAACGAGTCCCTTGAAGCCCTGAAAGCTGCCTCTGGAGCAGAAATAGACGTTGACCTGCTCTCACAAATTCAGGCTTCGTTCGAAGGCATTGCAGGTATGGACCAGATGGGCCTGAAAGAGACAGAGCCTGCGATCAGGTTCAATCCAGGCAAAGACGCTAGGACGAAAAAGTCATGAACTCCCAAGATATGTGCTTTCTCACCATAACGGAGGCTGCCGCGCTTTTGGCATCTAAGGAGCTATCTCCTGTTGATCTAGTGGAAGCCCACCTGGCGCGTATATCCGACACCGGCGAGGCGCTCAATACATTCGTGACGCTACTGGCTGGCGAGGCACTAGAATCTGCGCAAAAGGCCGAGGGCGAGATTCAGACAGGCAGGTATCTGGGGCCGTTGCACGGCATTCCTGTTGGCCTCAAGGACCTGTATTACACTAAAGGCATTCGCACAACCGTAGGCTCCAAGATCATGGGCGATTTCGTGCCTGATTATGACGCCGCGGTTGCGGAAAGCTTTCAAGAAGCCGGCGCGATCCTCATGGGCAAGTTGCAGATGCACGAGTTCGCTCTGGGTGGGACCAGCGAAAACCCTCACCACGGCCCAGCGCGCAATCCTTGGAACACTGGCCGAATAACTGGTGGCTCCAGCGGCGGCTCAGGGGCCGCAGTAGCAGCGGGACAGTGCATGGCTGCTCTGGGAAGCGATACCGGCGGGTCAGTCCGCATTCCCGCTGGTGCGTGTGGCATAGTAGGCCTGAAGCCCACCTACGGCCTGGTGAGCCGCCACGGCGTATTTCCGCTCTCTCACAGTCTGGACACTGTTGGGCCAATGACCCGCACTGTTCGAGACACAGCCATCATTCTTAATGCCATAGCCGGTCATGACTCGCGCGACCTTTCGTCGGCCGATCGACCTCGCCAAGACTACACTGCTGGTCTGGACAACGGCGTTCGGGGACTGCGTATCGGCGTCCCTCAGGAGTATTTCTACGATAGCATCGACGACGAGGTCACCGATGCTATAAAGGCTGCTATCGGCATTTTGCAGGGACTTGGCGCGATAGTAGAAGAGGTCTTGATACCAGTCCTGGGCCAGTCAATCCCTATATCCGGGGCCATTCTCATCACTGAGGCATCGGAAGTACACATGGATAGCTTGAGAAACAGGCCTGAGGACTTCGGCGGAGATGTCAGAGGACGGCTCCAAATTGGGGCAGCCACCTCTGCGGTGGACTACATCAAGGCGCAGAGGGCCAGGGTTGTATTCAACCGAGAAGTGGCAGAAGTAATGAAGACCTACGACCTGCTGCTAGCTCCGACCGTGGGAATTGGCGCACCTAATCTTGACGATCAGGTAGTTGCGGTCGCAGGGGAGCAGCATCAGATGCTGGCCGTTATGCCTCGACTCACCCGGCCATTCAACCTGACCGGCGCGCCGACCATATCGGTGCCGTGCGGCTTTACATCGGACGGCATGCCCATCGGAATGCAGCTGTCCGGCAGGGCCTTCGAGGACGCACTGGTGCTTCGAGCGGCCCAGGCCTACGAAAGTGCCACCGAATGGCATACTCTCCGCCCGCCAATCTAGGCGCGTTTGGCCCGCCTAGTGTGGCCAATCCAAAATATATATAAAAATAAAAAGTCTGGAAGGAAGAAATTTGACTTCACGAGCTGGTAGCCAGGGACTCTCGCTCTACGACGCCGCCCGTGCCATGGGCGTTAGCTTCACCAACGAGACGGTCCCGCAGGACAAATTTGTGGAGGCGAATGGCCAGAAGTTCCACTACCTGGAGTGGGGCGATCCCTCCAACCCGCCGATGTTGCTGCTGCATGGCTTCGCGCAGACGTGCCACTCCTGGGACTTCGTAGCCCTTTCCTTCAGCGATAAGTACAGAGTCATCGCGTTGGACCAGCGTGGTCATGGCGATAGTGCGTGGGCACCGGACGGCGACTACTCACCTGAGACTCAACAGAAGGACATAGCGGCCGTCGTCGATGCTCTGGGGTTGAACGATTTTGTTCTCATGGGCCTGTCTATGGGCGGCCGCAACTCGTTCACCTACGCTGGCAACCATACAGACAAGCTGAAGGCGCTGGTCATCGTCGACGCGGGCCCACAGAACATGCAGGCAGGCTCGGGTAATATACGCAGCTTCGTGCAGCAGGAAGACGAGCTGGATTCGGTGGACGCCTTCGTGGACAGAGTTCTGCAATACAACCCCCGGCGCGATGCCGTGCAGGTGCGAGGCAGCATTTTGCATAATCTCATGGAGCTTCCCAGCGGCAAGTGGACCTGGAAATATGACAAGCTTCTGCGATCTCCGGATCGTCGTATTGGGGCTGATCCAGCGACTGCTGAACGCCTGTGGGGATACCTGGAAAGCATCCAGTGCCCTGTACTGGTTGTTCGCGGTGGCGCCAGCGACATAATGGCGCTGGATATTGCGGAGAGCATGCACGACCGCATCCCGAACGCCACCATGGTCACGGTTGAAGGGGCAGGCCATCTTGTAATGGGTGACAGGCCTGCTGGCTTCCAAAAGGCAGTGACTGGCTTCTTGTCGGAAGTATAAGACACGGGGCCCTGGGACTTGGCAGGTGGGCTGTTTTGATCGCATGGCCGGGCCGGTGCTTGGGCCATACGTGCACTCCAATGCCATGCCGCCCGTTCAATGCATCGGCAAGGAATGAAATAGGCTTAAAGGCTGCGGGCAATCCATTGCGATTGCTGCTCTTTACATGCTACAATTTCGTGATATAGGAATATCTAATTTTAGTTGGGGAAGCCCCAGGAGACGGTATTGGACAAGGCTGAAAAACAGGCCGTAATGGAAGAGTATAAGACTCACGACGGCGACACAGGGTCTAGTGAAGTTCAGGTAGCAGTTCTAACTACGCGAATCGTTGAGTTAACAGATCACCTAAGGACACATAAGCATGACGAGTCCACGCGTCGAGGACTACTTAAAATGGTAGGTCGCCGACGTAGACTGCTGCGATACCTCAATCGGGAAGACGTAAACCGCTACAGGGCGATAATTGCCAAGCTTGGATTGAGAAGATAGCTCCGACCCTTCGGGGCTATTTTTCTGTTTTCTAGGATTCCCCGGATTCCCGCAGGAGGTAACGCACCAGATGGTATCCACGTACGAACGAACGTTTGACTCTGCACAGCTTACCCTGGAAACAGGCAAGCTGGCCCAGCAGGCCGGGGGCGCAGTAGTAGTCAAGTACAGAGATTGTGTTCTCTTAGTGACGGCCACTATGTCCAAGCCAAGGGAGGGCATAGACTTCTTTCCGCTGACTGTAGACGTCGAAGAGCGGATTTACGCCAGGGGAAAAATCCCTGGTAGCTTCTTTCGGCGCGAGGGACGACCCAGCACACACGGGGTCCTCATGGCCCGCTTGTGCGACAGGCCAATTCGCCCTCTGTTCCCCAAAGACTTCCGCAATGAAGTCCAAATCGTAATCACCACGCTCTCCATTGATCAGGAAACGCCTTTCGAGACCCTAGCTCTCATCGGTGCGTCTGCAGCGCTTTCCATCTCCAACATACCCTTCGAAGGGCCCATGGCGGCCACACGAATGGGATATGTCGACGGCTCCCTGGTGGTCAACCCGACCTACCAGCAGCTGGAGGAAAGCCAGTTGGATCTCATCGTGGCTGGCTCCAGAGAAGGCGTGATAATGATGGAGGCAGGCTCGCAGGAAATCTCAGAAGAGATCGTCGTGCAGGCGATTGAGAAGGCCCAGGAGATCAATGTTAAGACCATCGAAATGCAAGATGAGATGGTCAAGGACGTTGGCAAGGAGAAGGGCTCCTACTCTCCCTTTGGTTACCCAGAAGAGCTAGACGCCAAGCTCAACGCCATGCTCAGCAGCAAGCTGAACGGCGTGTTCTCCTCTTCCACCGGCAAGGCAGACCTCTACGACAGTCTGGATGAGTTAAGGGCAGAGGTCCGAGACTCGCTGGGCGAAGAGTACGACGGCAAGCAACTGATGGAGGCCTTCGAGACCCAGCTTGGGGAAGCTTTCAAGGTCAGCGTGCTGCGAGATGGCAAGCGCCCTGATGGACGCGGCGTCAAGGAGATTCGCCAGCTAACCAGTGAAGTTGGTCTGCTCCCAAGAACCCACGGCAGCGCCCTCTTCACACGAGGCGAGACTCAGATACTGGGAGTTGCAACGCTAGGCTCTGTTGGCGATGCCCAGAGGCTGGACACTTTGACTCCAGAAGAGACCAAGCGGTTTATGCTGCACTATAACTTCCCTCCCTATTCGGTAGGTGAAGCCAGGCGCATGGGTTCCCCTGGTCGCCGGGAAATCGGTCACGGTGCGCTGGCAGAACGAGCGTTGGCTCCAGTGCTGCCCACCCAAGACGAGTTCCCCTACACTCTGCGTATCGTATGCGAAGCGCTGAGTTCCAATGGAAGCACCTCCATGGCGAGCGTTTGCGCGGGCACCCTGGCCCTCATGGACGCTGGTGTGCCAATCAAGGCACCAGTCGCCGGGATATCGGTAGGACTTATCGTCGGTGACGACGGCGAGTATCAGACCATTACAGACATTCAAGGCTTGGAAGACCACGTTGGTGACATGGACTTCAAGGTCGCAGGTACCCGTGAGGGCATCAACGCGATCCAGCTGGACATCAAGGTAAAGAGCATCACCATGGACATGGTCAAGGATGCACTGGCGCAGGCCAAAGAGGCCCGCTTCCAGATCCTCGACCACATCGCCGGGACGCTTAGTGGCGTTCGTGAAGAGATGAGTTCATTCGCACCTCGCATGGTGCGCATCAAGGTTCCTGTCGAGAAGATCGGCGCTGTCATCGGACCTGGAGGAAAGATGATTCGCAGCATCACCGAGGAGACAGGGGCTACCGTAGATATTCAAGACGACGGCACAGTGACCATCGGTTCCTCCGACGGCGAAGCCTCCAAGAGGGCCATCCAGATGATCGAAGACCTGACTCGCGAGGTTAAGGCCGGAGACATCTACACGGGCAAGGTCGTCCGCTTAATGGACTTCGGTGCTTTCGTCTCTATACTGCCAGGTAAGGACGGTCTCGTTCACATCAGCCAGCTCGCTGAAGATCGGATCGAAAAAGTCGAAGATGCAGTCGAGGTTGGCCAGGAAGTCACAGTAATGGTCCTGGAGATAGACAATATGGGACGGGTCAACCTGTCCCGCAAGGCCCTTCTCACTGCCGAAGAGGGTGAAGACCCAGCCGCTATACTGGAGCGCAACAAGCCAGTTGGTAGGCCCGGCGGAGGCGGCGGAGGCGGCGGACGTGGCGGCCCAAGAGGCGGAGGCAGCCGAGGCGGCTACCGGCGCGACTAGGGTATTTCCGCAGACGAATTAAGATATATAAAGGCCCCGATCTTCAGGACCGGGGCCTTTTTTATTGTCCTTGAATATATGGTAAATTGGGTTCACCTTGCTTTGTGGAGTATTCGCTGGGAAACGGCCATGAAGCACAGGTCGTAATCTGAACTTATACAAATGGAGAAGAGACGATGGGAATTAACGTAGTTGTACATGGTGTGCTGGGCAGGATGGGGCAGCAAGTGCTGGGTGCCGTCACTGCGGACCCGGCGCTGACTCCGGTAGGCGGAGCAGATGGCTTCGCGTCTGAGACAACAGTAGCCCTGCCTGATGGCTCCGGCCACGTGCCGCTATCCAAGAGCCTGCAGAACGTCCTGGCCAATGCCAACGTGATTGTCGACTTCTCCAGCGCTGATGGGGCCGTATCGGTGATACGCACCGCCACTTCAAATGGCGTAAACGTTGTTGTGGGCACCACAGGGCTTTCGGACGCCAATATACAGGAGGCCGAAAAGCTGGCTAACGATAACAACGTTGGCGTGATAATTGCACCGAACTTCGCTGTTGGCGCGGTGCTGATGATTCATCTGGCGAAGATCGCTTCCCCGTTTTTCGACTACGTAGACCTGCTGGAGATGCATCACGAGGCAAAGATAGACTCGCCATCTGGCACGGCGCTGGCCATCGCCAAAGCAGCTGTTGAGGGCAAGGGCGGCTCCTTCGTCTCTCCTAAATCAGAGGCAGAGCTCGTTGAGGGAGCCAGGGGTGCCGTATACGACGGCGTTAACATTCACAGCGCCCGCATGCCCGGCCGTGTCGCGCATCACGAGCTTACCTTCGGTACTCTGGGACAAACGCTGTCTATCAGACATGACTCTGTAAATCGTGAGAGCTTTATGCCCGGCGTCGTAATGGCCATCAAAGAGGTCGTCAATCGCAAAGGCCTGACCGTCGGCTTGGACAAGATTATGGGCCTGTAGAAACTCTATTTCTGCCAGAGAATTCTTTCGAATCTCTAACTACCACGCGCAGAGCTAAACCGAATCAGTGTTGGCTTACTGTGTTCGGAAATAAATTAAAAAATACTAGAGCGGCATGGCCATCTGTAGCCAGTTGGGACTTTGGCTCCAGGAGAATGGTGCAGAGAGCCACTCCTCTCCGCCGATTGTCACCGCCAATCGTGCCGTCTGGCCTGACTCATAGAGCCAGTCAGGCACTCGCAGCAGTGCTGTGCCGGGAGTAGACAGAGAGACAAGCTGAACGCCCCAGCTGTCGCTACCCGTGCGCATGCCTCCAGACTCCATCTCCAAGCTCTCCACGATGGCGCTGGGGCTTACCGTGAACTTCAGGCTGATGCTCTTCCCGGTGGGAGAGCTAGGGTTTATAACAAACTCATGGCTAACGTACTGAATCAAAGGGGCGGGACCAGTTACCTTCATACGGAACTCCATCTGCCTTGACCAAAATTCTGTTCGATCAGATTAAAGTATCAGTAAGCGTACTGCGTTATACCCCTCCTCCACATAGCCAAATTCTGCCTCATAATTTTACTTTTCCAACACTTTTGAATTAATTAACATCACTGGTATACCGATGCCGATTGTACTGTGGCGCAGGCTTCACAAAACCGCTATCATTTTTAGCAGCCTGATCCCCAATGTCATTCAACAGACTAATAACCAATTACTAAACACTGATGACTAATCCCCGGAGGACGTAGTGGACGCTTGTAGCATCGCAGTAATAGGAGCCACTGGCGCGGTAGGCCGTGTGTTTCTGGATATTTTGGTAGAGAGAAAATTTCCCACCACGAATATCCGTCTTTGTGCATCGGAGCGTTCCGTCGGTAAGAAGCTCAAGGTAAATGGACAAGAGATCGCCGTAGAGTTGGTCACGCCTGATCTGCTTAGTCAGGTTGATATCGCATTCATATCGGCCAGCGGTGACATCAGCCGTCAGTGGGCTCCCATAGCCGTGCAGCAAGGTGCGCTGGTAATCGACGACAGCTCGGTATTTCGCATGGATCCTGAAGTAGCGCTGGTGGTTCCAGAGGTGAATGCTTCAGACCTGGACACCAATAATGGCATCGTTTCCATTCCAAACTGCTCGACGACACCTCTGGTCATGGTGCTCAAGCCTCTAATGGACGTCAACCCGGTAGTGCGCGTCATCGTGGACACTTACCAGTCCGTGTCGGGCACAGGGGCCGCTGCCGTTGAGGAGCTTCGTACTCAGTCAGGGCAGGTCCTGGAAGGCAAGAGCGTGGAGCTGAGGGTATATCCACACCAGATCGCCTTCAACACCCTGCCCCACATCGAGCCGTTCTTGGAAAATGGCTACACCAATGAAGAGATGAAGATGGTTAACGAGACGCGCAAGATACTGCACGATGACAGCATCGCCGTGTCAGCCACCTGCGTCCGAGTGCCCGTGGTGGTCAGCCACAGCGAGGCCATTCACATAGAGTTCGCCAACCCTATTTCTCCCGGTGAGGTCAGGGAAATCCTGGCAGCCTTCCCCGGCATAAAGATTCTGGACGATCCTACTGCGAACGTGTATCCTATGCCCGTTAATGCCACAGGCAAGGACGAGGTTTTCGTAGGACGAATCCGGCAGGACGTATCGCACCCCAACGGGATAGCCATGTGGGTTGTTTCGGATAACCTGAGGAAGGGTGCAGCGACTAACGCCATCCAGATCGCCGAAGAGGTTTTGAATCGAAACCTTCTTGGCCCTGCGGTAGGCTAGCTACCCAGGTAAGCTCTCGCTAGACAATGGAAATTGCCGGCGTCAAGCAATATGAGGAGGCTCCAGCCATGGTTGAAATCGGTAGGCTAATAACCGCGATGATTACGCCCTTTGACGAGCAGGGTGAGGTTGACTACAACGAGGCTCGACGACTGGCCGTCGCGCTGGTAGACTCCGGCAGCGATGGGCTGGTGATAACCGGCACCACTGGCGAGACCCCTACCCTAACCCAAGAAGAGAAGCTAAAGCTATACGAAGTGACCAAGAGTGCTGTTGGCGATAGGGCCGCTATCATAGCTGGCTCAACCACCTACAACACAGCGCAGTCGATTGAGGCTAGTCAGGACGCCGAAAGGCTGGGCGTCGACGCCATTCTCATGACGGTGCCTTCGTACAACAAGCCACCCCAAGAAGGTCTGTATCAGCATTTCAGGACTATCGCCGAGAGCGTGAACCTGCCCTGTATGCTGTACAACGTGCCCGGTCGCACCGCTACTAACATGTCACTGGAAACTACGCTACGGCTGAGCGAAGTCGACAATATCATCGGCGTTAAAGAGGCCAGCAGTGATCTGATCCAGATAACGAAGATCATCCGGGATACCAGCGATGGCTTCCGAGTGTGGAGCGGCAACGACGACGAGACGTTCCCAATTATGTGCGCTGGCGGCTACGGTGTAGTGAGCGTGCTGTCACATCTGGTGGGCAACCAGATCAAGGCCATGATGGGCATGATCCTTGAGGGCGATATCGAGAGCGCCGCTGCCGAGCATCTCAGGCTGCTGGACATATTTAAGATCATGTTCTCGGTTTCGAACCCCATCCCGGTGAAATACAGCGTTGGCAGGGCCGGGTTTAATGTAGGCAAGCCAAGGCTGCCCCTGGTGCCTCCAAGTGAGGCGGAGGCCGCTGAGATTGATGCTGTGGTATCTCGCTACAATATCGACTTGCCTGTTGATGTGGCAGGAGACGATTAGATTTCCATATAGGTAATGCAAAGGGGACGGCCTGAAAGCCGTCCCCTTTTCTTTTGCTTAATATTGAGCCTATCGAACCGCGAGTTTCTTGAGAAGGCCTAGGCAGACACCGAGTCGATCAGAGGCCTGACCTTGATGGTCTCGTGGCGGTTCGGGCCTGTCGAGATTACGTCGATTGGGCAGCCAATCAGGCCCTGAAGCCTCTCTACGTACTCACGGGCCTCATGCGGTAGCTCTTCGAACTTGGTTATGCTGGCTGTCGGACTGGACCAGCCGGACATCTCCTCCAGGACTGGCTTGCAGCGTTCCAGCGCCGCGACACCGCCTGGGAACTCGGTGATGATCTCTTCGTCCAGCTCATAAGCTACGCAGATCTTCACTGAATCGAACCCGTCAAGAACGTCCAGCCGAGTCAGGACAGCAGAGGTGTATCCATTTACCTGAGTGCTGAACTTGGCCGCGATGGCGTCGAACCAGCCAACCCGCCTTGGGCGACCAGTGGTGACTCCAAACTCCTGCGCCAACTCTCGAATCGTCTCGCCGGTCTCGTCGGAAAGCTCTGACGGGAACGGGCCGGTTCCTACCCTGGTGCAGTACGCCTTGAATATGCCAATGATCTCGGAGATGTACCGAGGATGCATCCCCAGGCCGACACACGCGCCCCCGATAGTTGGGTTGGATGATGTGACGTATGGGTATGTGCCATGGTCCAGGTCTAGCAGCGCTCCCTGAGCCCCTTCCAGCAGTACGTTCTTGCCAGCTTCTAGGGCGTCGTGAACGATTCGCTCTACTGGAGCTATGTACGGCCCGAGACGCTCCGCCCAGTCTTTGCACTTGGCATATACGTCTTCTAGGGATATTGGTTCGCCGCCGTATATCGTGGTGATAATGGCGTTGTTGTACTTGATAATGTCGTCCAACCTGGGAAGCAGCGATTCTAAGTCCAGCAGGTCGGCCACTCGAATGCCCGTGCGTGCGGCCTTGTCGCTGTACGTGGGACCGATGCCCTTACCGGTTGTACCAAGAGCCTCTTTGCCCATCGCCGCTTCTGAAAGGGTGTCCAGAGCGACGTGATAAGGCATTATGAGGTGGGCTCGTTCGCTGACAAGAAGCCGTTTGGAGATATCGAGTCCGCCCTTGCGCAGGCCCTCGATCTCGTCCAGCAACACGTCCGCGTCAACGACAACGCCGTTGCCGATGACATTCATCGTGTTCGGCCAAAAGACTCCACAGGGAATAATATGGAAGCTGAACTTTCCCTGCTCGTTTATCACAGTGTGGCCCGCGTTATTGCCACCTGAGAATCGAGCAACAATGTCCGCGTCCTGAGACAAAACGTCTATTATTTTGCCCTTACCCTCGTCACCCCATTGAGCACCTAAAACGGCATAGGCCGGCATGCTCTTCACCTTCCTGCAGCTAATTAAAAACTAATTCGTACATCCCTTACACGGCGAAAACCTCCACAAGGGAGGTTAGGCACTGGGACTATCGAATAAGCCAATTCGGCATCGGGAATTATACCAGATGCAATGAAGGGTTGGAAAGCGGTTGATATAACGAGGCTTCGATGTGGGATAAGGGCGTCTTCACGCACGTAAACGACTGAAGACGCCCCGTATGCTTGCTCAGGAGAAATTGGTGCTGGAGGCCTAGGCCTCTGCTGCTGCCTCTGGCCCTTCTTCCGTGGTGCCTGAATATGAGGCTAACCGAGGCTTTTCTGGCCTTCTCCAGCCGCGTCTCGACTGGTCGCTGGGGCCATTATTGGTGTTTCTGGCCCCGTTTCGGCGTCTGCTCCAGATGTCGGTAAAGTACTCTGGTGTGAAAAATTCGCAACTGTCTGAAATCTGCGCCAGCTCCCAGGAGAGATTCGCCGGGAAGGCGCCGACTTCCACATGTTTACCCATGTTTTTGACCGTCTGCAGGGCATAGGCGAAGTCTCCGTCCCCGCTAACAACGATCGCTACGTCGTAAAGGTCGTTCCATGCCATATGAAGAAGGTCCGTGGCCAGCATGATGTCCACGCCCTTCTCTATTACGACGTCGCCCCTCTGTTTTGCGGCACCTAGCCTGACTTCGAGGTATGGGGTGCTGTATAAAGCGGCCAGGAACTTCTGCTGGTCCTGATAGGCTTGGGGGTTCCTGTCCTGGTCTCTAAGTACGTTGTAGTAGTAGGTCCTGTAATGCTTCCGGCCCTTGCAGAGCTTGCTGGAAAATGCCTTAAAGTCTATGTCGAAACGTTTACAGTTTTCTTCAAGGCTGTGGTAAAGATTGCTTCCGTCTATGAAGATTGCCACCCGCTGGGTGGACTCATCGGTTTTGTCTTGGTTATGAAAATCCGTCATATTTCTCCAAATGCACGATCTAGGCCGTCTACTATCTCGTCCACATCTTCACGGGTAATGCAGAGTGGTGGACCCATGCTGATGGAGGTGTCACCGCACCTCAACAGGAGTCCCTGGTCTCTGAGCTTTTCGGTAAGGCGCTTGCCAAGCCCTGACTGGGTGCTGCTCTCATCTGCGTTTGCAATCAGGTCTATGCCTAACAAAAGTCCCTTACCTCGGACGTCACCAACGATATCGTGCCTGTCTTTGACTTCATTTAGTCGTGTTAGAAAGTACTCTCCGACCTTTGCTGAGTTCTCTACCAGACCGTCCTTTTCGATGATCTCTATGTTTATCAGCGCTACCGCCGCTGTCACCGGGTGACCGCCAAAGGTCAGCGCCTGCCTGAAGATGTTGTCCTGTCCTGTGAACACATCAGCGACCCTCGTGGTCGCGACCGTTGCAGCCATTGGCAGGTAACTGCTGGTCAGGCCTTTGCCGATGGTGATGAAATCTGGAACCAGGTCCCAGTGCTCCGATGCGAACATTTTGCCGGTTCGACCGAAGCCGCATACAACCTCATCTGCAATCAGCAGGACTCCGTACCTGTCGCATATCTCCCTAACCATTGGCCAGTACTCGTCACCTGGAACGATAGCGCCGCCTGCGGATGTTATTGGCTCCGCTATAAGCGCTGCCACCGTCTTGGGCCCATGGAAGAGAATCAGGTCCTCAATTGCTTGTGCACATAGAGATGCACACTCCGATGGTGTACTGCCGCCAAGTTCGCACCGGGAGGGATTAGGTTGCGGTGCATACACCATTCCCGCAGGGGCAGGCTCGTAATCTGATAGGCCGGAGCTACCGCCCAACCACATCACGCCTGCTGTGGCCCCGTGATAGGAGCCCTTGCGGCTTATGATCTTGTACCTACCGGGCTCGCCCCTTCTTTTGTGGTAGGCCCTCGCTAGTTTTATGGCCGTCTCGTTGGCCTCGGAACCACCTGTGACGGGCCACACTCGCTCCAAGTCACCCGGCAACATGGTTCCAAGCTTTTCCACCAGACGTACCAACGGCTCCGTCGTCGTACCTTGAGGAAAATACGTCAGAGCCTGCATTTGAGTCAGCATGGCCTCTGCGATTTCAGGCCGGCCGTATCCAACGTTAACGGAAGCGTAGCCGCCTTGTACGTCCAGCCACGTCTTGCCTTCCGAGTCTGTCACACGGGCACCCTGCCCTGCGACCACAATGGTCGGACCGCCTTCTTCAGCCATCTGGGTCCAATCTGTATTGTGCATCCACAGATTGTTTAGCGCCGCGTTCTTCAAGCTTCTTTCGTTGTTGGCCTCAACCATCGTTAACTCCAAACTAGCATGCCTTTAAATGGAGGACATAGCATCACTGGGTTCTCTGTTTCACCAATTTTGAATAAGTTGATCAACACGCAATTTAATGTCAAGCAGTAATTAATTGTCGTGGGAATTCAATGTTCTTTGGCTATACGAAGCGAATTAGGTCATTTTGAGATGCCCATCTCACCTTCTAGTTCCCACAGCGAGAGGTCGATGGCGTGCACTATTTCGTTCACTTCAGAGGTAGTTATACAGAGGGGCGGCCCTATGTTGAGGATGTTGCTACTAATTCGGAAAATTAGGCCGTGCTTCTTAAACTTTTCATTGAGTCGATCCGGAATGCGGTCCTCGACGGCGAATCCCGCCTTGTTGTGGAGGTCGTTTACCAGTTCAACCGCCAACAGTAAGCCTTCACCTCGGACGTCACCCACCAGCGGATGGTCTACTTTGAAGCCAGTTAGCTGCTCTTTGAAGTAGGCTCCGACATCTGCAGAGTTTTGCACCATGTTTTCGTTTTCAAGGATTTCGATGTTCTTTAAGGCTGCGGCTGCCGAGACGGGGTGGCCGCTAAAGGTAAGGACGTGGCGAAGGTAGTTGTCTTCGCCGGCAAAGGCGTCTGCAATTTCTCGCTTCACTATGGTGGCCGCCAGGGGCAGGTAGCTGCTAATGATCCCCTTCGCCACCGTCATGATGTCCGGGACGACGTTCCAGTGCTCCATGGCGAACATCTTGCCGGTGCGCCCGAATCCGCAAATGACCTCGTCTGCAATGAGCAGCACGCCGTGGCGGTCGCAGATGTCCCGTAGCATAGGCCAGTATTCATCGCCAGGCACCACTGCTCCTTGCGGAACACCAATAGGCTCGGCAATAACTGCTGCAATGGACTTAGGGCCATGAAATTCTATGAGGCGTTCGATCTCCTCAGCGCAACGCACAGCGCACTCAGAGGAGGTCTCGCCACCCATTTCGCAGCGGTAAGGGTTTGGCTGCGGGCCGTAGATCATGCCGGGATACGCCGGCTCGAAGTCGTCTCGGGACTGCGATGAGCCGCCGCCCAACCACAGGACTCCTGCCGTTGTGCCGTGGTACGACCCTCTTCGGCTAATGACCTTGTAGCGGCCTGGCTCACCGTTACGGTGGTGAAAAGCGCGGGCTATCTTCAGGGCCGTCTCGTTGGCTTCAGAGCCGCCGCTGACCAGAAAGACCCTGGATAGGCTGCCCGGTGTCATTTCCGCCAGCTTCTCAGCCAGACGCACCGTAGGCTCTGTGGTCGTCCCCGCAGGAAAGTAGGCTATCTTCTGCATCTGCTCGTAGGCTGCATCGGCGATTTCCGTTCTGCCGTAGCCGACGTTTACTGAGTTGTAGCCGCCATTCACGTCTATCCAGGACTGGCCTTCGGAGTCGGTAACTCGTATGCCTTTTCCGCTAACGATGATAGACGGGGAACCCTCTTCCGCCATCTGGGACCAGTCCCGATTGTGCATCCAGAGGTATCGCAGGGAGGCATTTCGTAAGGCGTCGCTATCTGATGTATCTGAGAGAGAGGTCATTTAAGTGCTCCTGTGAATGGCCAGAATTGGCTCTTTTGCAGGCAATTTAGATGCCAGTTTACTCTCGTCGAAATGGTTATACAAGTGGAATCATAGACATGGCTAGTATGCCTATGCCACGCGCCTCTGATGGGATAAACAGCGCCACTTGATATATACTGTATTCGGCCTTTAGACCAACTTATTAGGGAGACTTAAATGCGTTTCGGTTCCTTTGTATTTCCGGTGAGCCATTCGCCGGATAACGACTTTAATGTAATTGATGAGACCCTCGCCGAAGTAGAGCTAGGCGAGGAGATCGGTCTGGATACCGCTTGGCTAACAGAACACCACTTTGATGGAGCCGCGGCGCATGCTGATCCACTGATGTTTGGCGCGGCGGTTGCGGCTCGAACCAAGCGAATCAAGATAGGCTTTGCAGTTCTGGAGATGGCGTTTTACCACCCGGTACGTCTCGCTGTGCAGACGGCGGTCCTAGACAACCTCAGCCACGGTAGGCTCATCGTTGGCATCGGCAGGGGCTCTGCCTTCAACCACTACGAGTACATTGGCTTCGGCATGACCATGGAGCAGGGGGTAGAGCGCATGGAGGAGGCCGAAGAGCTACTGGTCAAGGCGTGGACAACAGAAAACCTTAAGTTCGAGGGCAAATACTGGAATGTCTCATTTCCCCAGTTGCGTCCTCGACCTTTCCAGAAGCCCCATCCGCCAATCGTCAGGGCGTGCATCAGCGAGGCCTCCACGATAGCCATGGGCAAGATAGGTCGCCCTGTGCTTATCGGCGTCGTTGGAATGCCCAATGTGCGCAATCGAGTGGATGCCTTCCAGAAGTCCATGTTGGAGTCGGGCTACGGCGAAGAGGCCACCGACAAGGCTCTGGACCAGTGCTGGTTCTCCAGGAACATATTCGTGGCAGAGACGGCGTCTGAGGCCCGCGAGCAGGCAGATTACGGCTTCCAACGGGAACGTAAGCACTTTCGAGCCGCCCGCGAGAACTTCAACCCAGATGGCTTTCCGCCTTTAGATCCCAGCAAGCCCTTATCGCCAGGCGAAGACCTCGATCAGGCGTTCATTATGGGCACGCCTGAGCAGGTTGCCGATCAGGTGGCCGAGATGCGAGACGCTGGCACTAGCAACCTAATGCTGAAGTTCAACACTGGAGAGATGGATGCCAAGGCCGTTCAAAAATCCATGAAGCTCTTCGGCGACAAGGTAATACCGCTCTTCAAGTCCTAGTGTGAGTGGATTGATCTAGTCGTTGAATTCTGGTCTTCTGTACCACAGCGACAAAATTGAACTGGGCGAAAATTCCAAAGTCCGAAAGATGACGCCGGAATTATATGACTTGTAGATGGCATATCAATCATGTGTCATTCCGAGCGAAGAGAAGAATCTAAAGCCTACGCCCTGACAAGGCTGAGGCATATTAATGCCTCAGCCTTAATCTCACTAGCCTTCTCTATTCAGTATTCATCTGAAAATTCAAAAAACAGCTTTGGCCATCTTCTCCATACGCTCGAGGGCCTCTTTTTCGTTGCCCGTCTCCAGTCGCACCGCCACGCTGTCGGCCCCAGCCTCTTCCAAGGCGTTAAGCAGGTCGCGGTCCGCCTGCTGACCAAACACCATTATCTGAATTGACTTGGGGTCTCGCCCCGCTGCCTCCGCTAACTCGTCCAGAGTCGCGCGGCCTTTCTTGATGTCTTCAGGCGTGACGCGATTTGGCATCCAACCATCGCCGTACTCCACGATGCGCTTGAAGACGTTCTTTGCCATGCCACCGAGTAGCACCGGAGGATGCGGCCTCTGCACTGGCATGGGGAAGGAGTAGACCGGCGGGAAGTCGTAGTACTTGCCGTGGAACTCACTTTCCACCGTCGTCCACAGCTGCTTCATGGCCAAAATCGACTCTCGCGTCTGCGCCCAGCGATGCGGGAAGTCTCCCCCCATGATCTCCGTCTCCTCGCGAAGCCACCCGGCGCCGATACCGAACTGGAAGCGGCCCTTCGAGTACATGTCGATGGTGGCCACCTCTTTAGCCAGTATCAGAGGGTTGCGCTCTGGCACCAGGCAGATTCCCGTGCCCAGCTTGATGGTAGTGGTTACGGCAGAGGCTCTGCCCAGGGCTATGAATGGATCGACAATATCTGCGTAAACCTTGGGCACCTTGCCGTCGGCCGACCCGGGCCAAGGGGAGTCGGTATTCACAGGTAGAATCGAATGCTCCGGCACCCATAGTGTTGAGAAGCCTAGCTCCTCTGCGCGTTTGGCTACCACTGCGACGTCTACCGAGTAGTCTGTTAGGAATGATGATATTCCGATTTCCATTAAATGCTGCCTCCATGTCTATTGGCCGTATTATACGCAACGTCGGCCCACAAAACTCACCGGTTTGCTCAGGCGACGTTATAATCAAGTTAGTCACGCCGCTACCCCATTTGTGGCCATCCTGGCCGACGGAGTGAATTTCGGAAATTGTAGAGGGAGTTCATCAGATACCCAGGCGCATGTCACGCATGTACCTGATCGTGGATGAGTCCCTAACACTGATTGATGCGGGCCTGCCGTGGGACGTACGCACGGTCTTTCGCTACGTCGAGAGCATCGGGAGAAAGCCTGAGGAGATCGACCGCATACGCCTGACGCACAATCACCCCGATCACACCAGCGGCGTTCACAGTATATACAAGAGGATCGGCGCAGACATCGTTGCCCATGAGGATGATACGCGGCATCACCACTCCAAAGGGCGTTACCTAGGTTACATGGGTATCTTTAACGCCATAGACGTACCGGTGCCCTTCCTGCGCAGGGCGACTGTGTCTCACACACTTGCTGATGGGGATGTCTTGCCGATCGCCGGTGGCATACAGGTGATTTATACGCCAGGCCATACGCCCGGCAGTGCCTGTTTCATCTTGGAAGAGAAGGGAGTGATCTTTAGCGGAGACACTGCCTTCAGTAACGGCGGTTCGGTCATCAGGTCAATTCCCTTCCCTGGATACAATCGTGAGGACTATCAGAGGTCTCTGGACAAGCTGTGCGGCCTGGACTTTGATGTCATGTGCGGCGACACGGTAGTCCATTGGCGGGCAACGCCTCAGAGAAACTGAGGCAGCTTATGAAGGCCAAGCCCAAGCCTCCGACGTGGGGAGACCGCCTGTTCAGGCGCATTCCGGGCAGGCTTTCCAGAGGGCAGTCGCTGAGCGGGGAGGACTAGTCTTCGGACTGCTGGCGCTCTTCGAGGATTCTCGATAGCTGGTGGACGGCTGCATGGGCGTATGCAACGTACTCGCCGGGCGTCATATCCGGCTCGGCCATCTCCTCAAGCTGGTCCACTCCACCTGCGTCGAAAGGCCCCGGGATCATTCGCAAGATCAGCTCTCGCAGCTCGCCATCGGGGCAGACGACAATGCAGCCGTTTTCAGGATTGGATGCGGTATGGGGTTCAACCTCCACCGCTTCGATAGAGGATACGCCCATAAACTTGGGGAACGGTACCAGAGAACCCGCAAGTTCTTGCAGAAGCTTGCGTAGTTCCAGCGTGGCACGCCCCAGTACAGCGTCTGCCACCGCCCGTTTGATAAGGGGGTCCACTTCGTTGCCTTGCATGCTCACGACCAGTCATTTATGGGATTAATCTTTAATTGACAGTGAAAATATCGTAATATATTATGACTATAAGGTCACTGTTCGGCAACGTAGCTCAGGGGCAGAGCGGGCGCTTCATAAGCGCTAGGTCCGTGGTTCGAAACCACGCGTTGCCACCACAAAACGACACTTCTTCTAGACGGCTAATTCAGGCTACGACAAGTCTGAATCTAGTCCCTTCCTCGGGCGGTTAGCTCAGTTGGTTAGAGCGCCTGCTTCACACGCAGGAGGTCAGAGGTTCGAGTCCTCTATCGCCCACCATTGGTTTACGGCTTGGAACAGGCGTTCGTATCGATATGCATCTACTTTAGTAAACACCATAAAGACCGATTGACAGCAACATTGACAGCAACTTGCTTTCAAAAAGGTCTGAAACCCCGATAAATGGTATTCCCTGGCCTTCAACTATCGCCGTTAGAATGGGTTGATCTGTTTAGAGTATGGTTGAGGAGAAGACGGACACGAGAACAATGGCAACTGTGATTATCTGGGGGCAATCTGGGCAACGTTCGTACACTCAACTTGACGCGTCTGAGGGACAGTACGGA
>CAUZQF010000010.1:0-21831 GCA_963581905.1 Dehalococcoidia bacterium | reverse complement strand
GTTCATATTCCTGGGCCCGACGGGTGTAGGCAAGACAGAGCTGGCCAAGGCGTTGGCAGAGTACCTGTTCGACGACGAGCAGAACATGGTGCGAATCGACATGTCCGAGTACATGGAGAGGCATTCAGTCTCTCGCCTCATCGGCGCACCACCTGGGTACGTCGGGTATGACGAAGGCGGGCAGCTAACCGAAGCGGTTCGCAGGCGGCCTTTCCGGGTCATCTTGCTAGACGAGATCGAGAAGGCGCACCCGGACGTGTTCAACATACTGCTCCAGATAATGGAGGACGGACGGCTGACGGACGGGCAAGGCAGAACAGTAGATTTCAGCAACACGCTGGTTATCATGACCAGCAATCGGGGGACCTCAGATGCCAGCCGAAAACCCGTGGGCTTCACGACTGAAAAGCTACAGGACGATTCGGCACGGCTGCGCTCGTCGGTGGAAGAGGCCTTGCGCCAGGCGTTCAGGCCAGAGTTCTTGAACCGGCTGGACGAAACAATCGTCTTCGACCCGCTAACCAGCGAGCAGATCCACAACATAGTGGACCTGATGATTAAGGAAGTCGAAAAGCGACTGCAAGAGCACGGCGTGACCATAGAACTAACGCCGGAGGCTAAGGACTGGCTGGCGGGCAAGGGCTTCGATCCGGTCTATGGAGCGCTGCCACTACGCAGGGCAATTCAGCGCTTCGTGGAGAATCCGCTGTCGAAGCAGATAATCGCTGGCGACTTCAGGCCTGGCGACATGATCAGCGTCAGCGAAGAGAACGGAGAACTATTCTTCACCAAGACGTCAGCTGTTCTACCCATGGTGGCCGAGGCCTAAGAGTGTTCCGATACTGATTTAGTTAGAGACCCTGCCTCTTGTTTAGAAGCAGGGTCTCTTTTTATATATACGCCCCAAAATTGGCACATGCTATACCCTCTGTCAGCTAACGAGGCTGGCAATGCGATCACTGGGGGCCATATTGACTCTTGCCCAAATCCATAGGGGCTGGTTATAATTACGGCGTTATTGATGAACCGGCGCAATTCGGAAAAGAACACCCGGCCGATCTGAACAAAGAGGATTTTCAGGTATGGATCAGAAACAGGACAAGCAGTTCTCTCGTAGGTCATTTCTCAAGGGAATTCCCCTGGGGATAGCCGGCGCCTTCGTGCTGGGCTCCATTTCGCGAAGCCTATTCTCCAAGTCGCAAGAGTCTGACCAGTACCCATCTTTCCCTGAAGGTTCAATATTTACCCCCGCCAAAGACAAGAACCGCACCGACGCCTAATCCAGGCAGCCCTCTGTTCGTAGCTGGATTGCTCCTAATCCAGCTCATGTGATCAGTCTCCATCGGTCGTTTTGCCCCTGCCGTAGTGTCTTTTGTTACGTCTCACAGGTCCCTGCACGCCTACCCTGCGGCGAACCACTGCGTAGAAACACCCATGCCCTTTCTCGTTAACCGTGCATTGGAATACGAGATGCCACCGATTTCTTCTAAATGCGTCCCTAATAGACTGGAAGGGAAGTGGCATGACGTGCTACCAATAACAGTGAGCCCCCGACAGTGATGCCGGAGAGTCTCCAACGGAGGAACCTGATAATGGGCACCGCAGCTTCTCGCAATCCAGACGACCTGATTGGGCAAGACCTCAACATACTTAAAGAGTATGCTGAACGAGTCATAGTCCACGGAGATGTACTGTTCGCGACCGAAGAAGATGACCGAGAAACCCGCTTTCGCAATTTTGCGGAGATCGGAGACTCTTTCAGCCTAACCGAGCGCGATATGGTTAGCATGCTGTTCGACGGTATGTTTCACAAAGGACCTAAATGCTGGTGCGCAGAATGCCACCTCAACGATGTCATTTAACAAAAGCTGACACTTACTAAATAGATCAGGGAAAATAAGGCCTCGCCGGCAATCGGTGACGCCTTATTTTATATTTCGGACCATGAATCTTCATCTAAGTAAAGTGGAGATAATGTTCTCCCCCTAGGTCACAGAGAATCCCTCTTTATAGTATTTTCGACAAACTCCTAATTGAACTATCATATCTCCCGATGACTCCTCTAACTCACAAGTTCCTTGTCGTAGGCTCAGACGGGCTTATCGGCAGCCAGCTGCGCGCGCACCTTGAAGCGCAGGGCCACGAGGTCTTAGGCACAACCCGCAGGCCAGACCACATCAACGGTTCCACCCTGCTTCTGAACATGGGAGGCGACGTCGAGGCATGGCGCATCCCCTTCGGCCTTACTGGCACTATCATCTGCGCTGGTATTGCCAGTGAGCAGGCCTGTTCTGACGACCCTAAGGCAACCGCCGCCATTAACATCGACTCCACCGTCATGCTGGCCAGGCGTCTGGTGTACACCGGCTCTCCGGTCTTCTTCCTGTCCAGCGGCCACGTATTTGACGGCCAAACTCCTCTGGTACATGAGGACACAGCCCTGTCGCCCACAACCGAGCACGGCAGGCAGAAGGCCGAGGCCGAGCGCCGGCTGGCCTCCCTGGGAAAGGCCATCGCCATCGTCCGCCTCAGCAGCGTCATGGCGCCTGATGACGAGCTGATTCGCGGCTGGGCGGAATCCCTGCAAAACCGTCAGATGGTAAGACCGTTTTCGGACGTGGCCATGGCTCCAGTTCCCCTGTGGTTCGCCACTAAGGCGCTGGCGGCCATCATGGAGCAGCCTGCCGGTCGGACCTGGCAGATTTCTGGTGAAAAAGATGTATCATACGCTGACGCTGCGGGCATAGGAGCGTGGGCGCTTGGGGCCTCCGCAGACCTGGTAAAGCCAACCGGGGCTACAGACGCTGGTCTGGCACAGAGCTTTCGACCATGCGCCTCCCTGGACTGCTCACGACTGAAAAACGACCTGGGCCTTGTGCCGCCAGACGTAGAACAGACCATCACGCTGGCCTTTACGAACCCGTCGGCCTTGAGCGAGATGAATACTAACTGAGGTATCCCTATGAAATATGATGTCATTGTTGTGGGCGGCGGTTCCGCAGGCGCAGCCATAGCGGCCAGGCTCTCCGAGGATTCGGACCGCGCGGTGCTACTGCTGGAGGCAGGCGTTGACTACCCGGACTTCGACAACATGCCTGACGACATCAAGCTGGGCCTGGGCACCGGCGCAGACTTCTTCAACATTGACGACCGCCACAACTGGCTGTTTACCGGCCACGCCACCGACGACGCTCCTCCGATGGACGTGCCCCGTGGCAAGGTGATGGGCGGGACCAGCTCCATTAACGGCCAGGTTTTTTTGCGGGCCATTCCCGACGACTTCGACTACTGGGTCAGCATGGGCAACGACCTCTGGAGCTTCGATCAGGTGCTGCCCTACTATCGCAAGCTGGAGACGGACCTGGACATCCAGGACGACTTTCACGGCAGCGACGGCCCGATGATGACGAGGCGACACAAGATCGAGGACCTTCTTACGGACCAGAGGGCATTCTATGACGCCTGCCTGGACGCAGGGTTCCTGTCAAACAGCGATCATAACCATCCCGACGCTACAGGCGTCGGTCCCTACGCGCTGAACAATCCCAATGGCATTCGTTGGAGCACCTCTATGGGTTACCTGAACCCGGTGCGCCATCGGCTGAACCTGACAATCAAACCCAACTGCATGACCCGTCGAGTGCTCATAGAGAATGGGCGAGCAATTGGCGTCGAAGTGGAGAGCGCGGGCGAGATTTTTGAGGTCTTCGCTGACGAAATTGTCGTTAGCGCAGGATCGATCGGCTCACCCCACCTGCTCATGCTGTCGGGCATCGGCCCCAAGGCACAGTTGGAGGCGCACGGCATACCCGTCGTTCGTAACGCGCCTGGTGTAGGGCAGAACCTGCGCGACCACCCGTCGGTCAATGTGTGGTGGGAGTGCAAGGACGACTACCCGATTCCCCCGATTGGCGTCGGCGCTCAGAAGGTGGCCTTGCGTTACACGGCAGAAGGCTCTGACCTGGACAGGGACATGATCATCATCATGCGTTTCAATAACGAGACGCGCATGCTCATCATGACGTCCGGCGTCTACCTGGCCAAGTCTGCCGGCTCCCTCACTCTAGCTTCAGCAGACCTCAATACACAGCCAGTGCTGGACTATAACTACGTGTCTGACCCGTTCGACCTGGAACGCCTTCGCAACGGGATTCATCAGTGCGTCCGGCTGTCGCAGTTCCCAGCTTTCGGCGAGATCATTAAAGGACTGAACCAGCCATCACAGGAGCAGCTGGATTCTGACGATGAGTTGGACTCCTGGATAAGGCGAAACGTCTCCACAATGCACCACATCTCCTGCACCTGCAAGATGGGCCCGGCCTCCGACCCTATGGCTGTGGTCGACCAGCGCGGTAACGTTCACGGCATAGAGGGCCTGCGAGTGGCGGACGCCTCGATAATGCCGGACTGCGTTCGCGCCAACACCAACGTCACGACCATCATGATCGGCGAGCGCGTAGCGGACTTCATCAAGCAGGGTGTATAAGGCTTAGTCTCGTTCGCAGCAGGTCGGCACAAAGTGGATTGCTTCTTCAGGCCTGCACCGGTGCCGCCTAGACCTGACCTGTCATGTACACCCGACGAAGAATTGGCTGCAGTCCGCCTATAACAGCTATCGCAACGATAAAAGCCAGGCCAGTGACTATGAATATGGGCGGGGCAGATAAGGCGTCGGCCGTGAACCCGTAACCCAGGTTGGCGAAAGCCATCATGCCACCGGTGTGGAGCAGATATAAGCTCGATATTCGGCCTCGAAGTCGGTCCGGCGCAATTAACTGGATATAGGCGGTACTTAACGCCATATAGGTGGCTTGCGATGCGCCCATAACAATACTGGCCAGTATGGCCAAGGGAACATTACCGGAAACCGCTAGAAGAACTAGCGCAATACCGCTCATCAACCCAGTTATGAGAAGCAGCCGGCCCTTGTTTTTTGGAGCCGTTACGCCAGCCAATAAGAGAATGCCCACCAGAGCCCCTGCACCCAGAGCCATAACCAGGTAGCCAAGCACTGACCCGTCTTCAGCACCGAGAGTCTGCCTCGACAAGATAGGTAGGATTGACTCGAAAGACATTACCAGCACGCAGTGCAACATCACCATTATCATAAAAAGCGCAATGGTCTTGTTTGTGTATACGTAGATCAGGCCGTCCAGCATCCCCCGGGCTAATCCTCTCTCTGGCCGTACTTCACCACGAGAAACCGTTCGTGTTCGCATAATCTGAATGACGCCGATGCCGCTGAAAATTGCACTAAGAACAAGCACGCCGGCAACTCCGATAGAGGGAATGGCCAGAAGCGGTGCTGCGACCAGTAGACCAAAAAATCTGGCACCGTGTCGTGTAACCGCGTTAAGGGTGATGGCGTTCAAAAGTACGTCGCTGGGCACCTGGTTGGGAATCAATGCCTGTACTGCAGGCTCCTGCGTTGCGCGGAATATCCCGCCAACAAATGCCATTACTGCGATATGCCACACCTGGAGTCCACCGGCAACAGCTAGGGCAGCAATAATCACATTCACCAGGAAGCTTCCCCAGAACGTAACCTGCGCCAGCCGCCTGCGATCGAAGCGATCGGCTAGCAGTCCGCCGACGGGCGATACCAACATAAACGGCAGCAGCGAAGCGAAGGTAATTACACCTACCAGTGCCGATTTGTCCGACTGATTTAAGACGAGCCAGGAGCTGGCGACGATGAACGTCCACATGGCTGAGCCGGAGAACATGTTAGCTATCCATAGATGCCGGTAGTCCGTGAACCGGAAGGCGGCAAAATGCGGTTGGTTAACTAAGCTGGCGATTAGTTCCGGCGTTCGCAAAAAGTTACCTCAGCCTATTAGAATTACCCTGATTGATTGGAGGTTGATTGGGGCGGGCAGTATGCTGCCGCATTTTGACCTGAGCACGCCCTCTGTCGCGGCGACATGCAATAGTACCATCAAGAAGGCGAAAAATCAGAAATGTTGGAACGCTTTAAAAACCTATTTAGCGAAGGGGTTCGTCAAAAGGCAGCGCGTCGCTTCGGCCTAACCGGCGTGCCGTGGACAGCCTTGGATGGCAGTCACAGCTACGTCTACGATTACGACCTGGGCGACCGCAGTGTCGTTCTGAAAATAACGCATACTATTCACCGCTCGGCAGACCTGATCAGTGGCGAACAGGATTTCTTGGATTACCTGGCCGTTAATGGCGTCACGGTTAGCAGACCGGTGCTCTCCGCTCGGGGCAAGTTAGTGGAGATGATTCCCGCTCAAGAAGGCGAGTTCCTAGTCTGGGCCTTCGAAAAAGCACCGGGGGCCTTGGTGGAGTGGACCACATGGACACCCAAGAAGTACAGCAAATGGGGCTCTGTCCTCGGCAAGATGCACAGGCTGACCAAGACTTATCATTCCTCAAACCAGGCCTGGCGCAGACCCACCTGGGACGCGGACAGCTACTGGGACTTTTCGATAGATACTCCGGGTGTAGAGCGGACGCTGCTCGACAAGCGACGGCAGCATAGGCAATGGCTAGACTCATTACCCACGGACCCGGACAGCTTCGGGCTCGTGCACACGGACCTGCATCCCTGGAACTTTTTCTTGGACGGCTCGGACGTCTGGCCCTTCGATTTCGACAATCTGCAGTACGACTGGTTTGCTATGGATTTCGCGGCCATCATCCAGAACGCGGTCATATGTCAGGCGAACCACCACGCTCTGGGCCAGCACGAATACTGGTCTGGCGGCACCAGCATGGACAGCCGGACATTTCTGGACTACTTCATGCGGGCGTTCATGGAGGGCTACCGCCGGGAGAATACGCTGGCTCGGGATCGTCTTCAAGATATCCCGGGCATGCTGAATCGGCGTCACCTGAGCTTTCATTTTGACATGGCTTCTTCTGAAGGCCTCCGTGCAAAGACGCCGGAAGAGCAGGCGGTTGATTTCCCGTGGCGCACACTGGACCAGCTTCGCCACGAGGTCGAGAACGACTTCTGGAGCCAGTTCGATTTCACCCGCTATTAGTAATAAGATGTGCTATACACCGGGCTAAACAAGGCCTAAATCAGATCGAGTGTGGCATGAGAAATATTGGCTCTGTCGGGGCTTGTCTAAGGGATGCCTAGTTGCTGGTCCGAGGGCTATCCCGTTGCAACTTTGTTAAGCCGGTCATCAAGAAATAGAGAGGAATCCATTGAAATACGATTACGTTGTTGTGGGCGCGGGGTCAGCCGGCGCCATTATCGCCGCTAGGCTAACCGAGGAACCGACCAAGTCGGTGCTACTTCTGGAGGCTGGACCGGACTTCCCAGATGTCGACCAGTTGCCAGAAGAGGTACGCTACAACTACACCAAGTCCAACAAGCAGATTTCCGACAGCGACTACAACTGGCAGTTCACAGGCAAGGCCACTGACCGCGGCGAGCCCATGACCGTTCCCAGGGGCAAAGTCACCGGCGGCTCCAGCGCCATCAATGCGCAGATCTTCCTGCGGGGCGAGGCTGACGACTACGACGACTGGGCTTCGTGGGGTAACGACGAGTGGAGCTTTCAGAAGGTGCTGCCCTTCTTCCGCAAGCTGGAGAACGACCTGGACTTTCAGGACGACTACCACGGCACCGAGGGGCCTATTATCGCCGTGCGGCCCAAACGCGAGCGCTGGGGAGAAGCGCAAAACGCCTTCTATAGCGCGTGCCGGGCTGAAGGCTACCCAGACGTCCCTGACCACAACAACCCCGACTCCACCGGCGTCGGCCCTATGCCCAAGAACGACCTCGATGGCGTCCGGGTCAGCACCGCCATTGGTTATTTAGGCATGTCCCGCCACCGCCTCAATCTAACCATCAAAGGCAACTGCCTGGTGCGAAAGATCATCTTTGAGGGCAAACGAGCCGTGGGCCTGGATGTGGAGAGCGCCGGTGAGCGTTTCACGGTGGAGGCCGACGAAATCGTGATGAGCGCGGGCCCTGTTGGCTCACCTCACCTGCTTATGCTGTCGGGTGTTGGCCCCGCTGCGCACCTACAAGAGCATGGCATACCTGTAGTCCACGATCTTCCGGGAGTGGGCCAGAACCTGCGAGACCATCCCTCGCTTTACCTCGCCTGGAAGACGAAGCCCGAGCATGATCTGAATCGCATGGCACGCTCCGGGCTTTCTATGCGCTACACCGCAGAAGGCTCGGACCTGCGCAACGACATGATGATAATCATGCTGTCCTACGCCACCGAGCGCATCGACCGCGGATCGCCCACGGACCGACCTCTGGGCATCGGCATGATCGCTCACCTTTACCTGGCCAAAGCCGCCGGTGAGCTGCGATTGCAGTCGTCAGACCCAGGCCAGCAGCCCTTCTTGGACTACCGTATGCTGAGCGACGCCTTCGACATAAAGCGCATGAAGGAGCAGGTCAATATCTGCCTGAAGCTGGCCGATCATTCGGACTTCGCGCCGATCATCCAGGAGCGCATATACCCGACCGACGCCGAGCTAGCCACCGACGACGCCCTGGAGGACTGGATGCTGCGAACGGTGACTACGGGCCACCACATCTCGTGCACGTGCAAGATGGGGCCTGCTTCAGACGCCATGGCCGTGGTAGACCAGTTTGGCAAGGTGCACGGCATGGAGGGCCTGCGGGTGGCCGACTGCTCCATTATGCCGGACTGCATTCGCGCCAACACCAATGTGCCCACTATGATGATCGGCGAACGCGTCGCGGACTTCCTGATGAACGGCAAATAACGTTCTCGAATCTTTAATAGATAAAGGGGATACGATATGGCCAGCTATACATATGCCTGTAAGGACTACCCGGGAATGGATTCATGCCCCGGCACCTTCGAATCCCAGGCGCAAGACGAGCTGTGGAAGCACATCGAGTTGCACGCGGCGGCGGCCCCCCAGGAAGACCCTTCCTCTTGGCCACCTGACGAGATCACAACTGTTAAAGCCCTGATCAAAAAGTCGGACTGAATGCAGCATTTCAGCGCACCCCTGCGTCCGCAGCGGCGAAAGGCGAGCAACATACCTGGTTTATTGACATGTTGACGAAGCAGAACGCTGAAGCTAATATCAACTCCGTCTGAACAAATTAAATGGGGGCAGTGGATGAAGTACGACGTCATTGTAGTGGGAGCCGGATCAGCCGGAAGTGTAGTGGCCACAAGGTTATCAGAGGATCCGGACCGGTCAGTCCTCCTTCTGGAGGCAGGGCCAGACTACCCTGACTTCGACAACCTGCCGGACGAGCTGAAGTATGGGTACGCCACCGCTGCCGACATCATGGTCAGCGACGACCACAACTGGCAGTTCACCGGAAAGGGCACCGAGACATCGGAACCCATGCTTGTCCCCAGGGGCAAGGTCACCGGCGGCACCAGCGCCATCAACGGCCAGGTCTTCTTGCGAGGGCAGACCCACGACTTCGAGCTATGGGAGTCGCTGGGCAACGACGAGTGGAGCTTTGAGAAGGTCCTGCCCTACTTCCGCAAGCTGGAGACGGACACCGACTTTCACGATGACTTTCATGGGACCGACGGCCCAATCGTCTGCCATCGTTTCAAGAAAGGAGATTGGCTGCCAGCGCAGACTGCCTTCTACAACTCCATCAGGTCGCTTGGCCACGAAGACTGCCCCGACCTGAATGAGCCAGGCGCTACGGGTATTGGCCCGTTCCCAAGCAACAACCCCGATGGCATTCGCATGAGCACGGCCATCGGCTACCTGAACCAGTCAAGGCACAGGCTCAACCTCACGGTGAGGGCCAACTGCATGGCCCGCCGCCTGATCTTCGACGGCAATCGGGTCACCGGTATCGAGGTGGAGAGCGGTGGCGAGAGGTTCGTCGTAGAGGCGGATGAGATCGTCCTGAGCAGCGGTAGCATCGGCAATCCACACCTGCTTATGCTCTCCGGAGTTGGCCCGGCCGAAAATCTTAGCAAGGTGGGCGTGCCGCTGGTGCTAGACTTGCCCGGCGTAGGCCAGAACTTCAGTGACCACCCGCTAATCTTCATCGATTTTCAGGCCAAAGAGGGATTCCCCATGGACGGCCTGGCCCCTCGCATTCAGGTGGCTGTGCGCTACACCGCCACAGGTTCGCACCTCAAGAACGACATGATGATGTGGCCCAGCAACTTCGCTCCCGAGAGGATCAACCGGGGCGGCGATCGCATGAAATCCATTGGCATACGCATAACGGCGGGAATTTACCTCGCCGCTAGCAGGGGTGAGATCACCCTCACATCCACCGATCCACACGAGCAGCCCTTCCTGGACTACCACCTGCTGGAAGACCCCTTCGACAAGGAGAGGGGACGCGAGGCCGTGAGGCTAGCGATACAGATGGCTGAGCACGCCGATTATGAGGACATCATCGTCGGGCGACTCAACCCGAGGGACGCCGACCTGGTATCCGATGACACCCTAGACCAATGGCTGCTGCGCGAGGTAACCACTGGCCAGCACATCTCCTGCACTTGCAAGATGGGCCCGGCGTCGGACTCCATGGCTGTGGTAGACCAGCACGGCAAGGTTCACGGCATAGAAGGCCTGCGCATCGCCGACGCCTCTGTCATGCCGGAATGCGTTCGCGCCAACACCAACGTCACCACCATGATGATCGGCGAGCGCGTCGCGGATTTCATGCGGAATGGGCAGTAGGCTTAGCAGAGAGGGATCAGAAGGTTAGCTCTGCGGT
Organism: Dehalococcoidia bacterium; assembly: GCA_963581905.1. GTDB lineage: Bacteria > Chloroflexota > Dehalococcoidia > Lucifugimonadales > JADFKI01 > Casp-Chloro-G4. The sequence continues at coordinate 11,153 of CAUZQF010000010.1, read as the reverse complement.
AACGCGACGCTGAATCCGATGTGAAGAAATGCATTTAAGGTCGAGGCTTGCGAAAGATATCGGGTTAAAGGACTACGGCGCTACGAGGGTACTTGGGGACATTACAACAAGGCCAATCTACCTGGGGGTGAATGACTTGCCAGCCAGCAAACCTAGAGTGGTCCAAAACCCGTTAAAACATAGATGCCAGAGATTGGCCACGGTGTCTGCTGTCTTTATTTGATCTGCGAATATATCAACGAACAGCGCTCCAAACATCGTGATAGTTGTAAAGGCGAATAGAAACGCCACGAGGATGTTGAATATGGACAGGGAGTTTCCCCGCACCGACAGGTTCCTTTGCACATCTCCAGCGATTTTACTCGTCATCTAGAACCTTCGGTTTTGCCGCAGCCCATACTTCTTCCGCAGCATCATAAAAACCCTTGTCGTAGGACCGACTGACGGCGTCGCTTCGAGGGATTCGCTTGTTAGTATATTCATATTCGTCCCATGTTGGCGGCAAACCGCCTATTTCAATCGCGAAGTCTATCCTCACCAGGTCTTCCTGTATGAATTCATTTAATTGCCCTTATCTGAGTAGAGTGGCCACGAGTTGAGCCGCTTTTCCCGCCTAGGACTAGTATCTCACAGAGGGTGGCCCCGAGATGGCCAAATCCGCTCCAGCAAGACGTCCCTCGACCGTTACCTCAGCATGTGGTAGACGAGGAAGTCATGAAGAACTGGTGAAGGACCTAGCTTATCCATGTGAAGTTTAACCCAAGTTGCGTTTGACCGAGGAATAAATTTTCCCTATCATCCCTCACAATAATCCGTGCGCCGTAAAATTGGCATGCAAATTCGTGACGGACACGCTCAGGAGACAAAGACATGAAGTACGACTACATTGTTATTGGGGCCGGGTCAGCCGGGGCGATTATGGCCACACGGCTGTCTGAAGACCCAAGCCGGTCGGTGCTGCTGCTGGAGGCAGGGCCTGACTACGCCACCATCGACGACCTGCCAGACGAGGTGCGCCACGGATACGCCACCGTCACCGACGTCATGACCAGCGACCACAACTGGCAGTTCTGGGGCAAGGCCACCGACAAGGCTGAGCCCATGATGGTGCCCCGAGGTCGCGTCACCGGCGGCTCCAGCGCCATCAACGGCCAGATGTTCCTGCGCGGCGTTCCCGAGGACTATGACGGCTGGGCGGATATGGGCAACGATCAGTGGACCTACGAGAAGCTGCTGCCCCACTTCCGTCAGCTTGAGACGGACACCGACTTCTCCGACGACTTCCACGGCACCGACGGACCAATCATCGCCCGTCGCTTCAAAGAAGAGGAGCTACTGCCGTCGCAGAAGGCGTTCCGAGAGGCGGTCATCGCCACCGGCCATAAGCAACACCCCGACCTCAACAACCCCGATTCCGAGGGCCTGAGTCCTACGCCGTTCAACAACCCGCAGGGCATCCGCTGGAGCACGGCCATAGGCTACTTAGGCATGTCGCGCCACCGCCTCAACCTGACCATCAAGGCCAACTGCACCACGCATCGCCTGCTTTTCGACGGCAAGCGCTGCATTGGCGTCGAGGTCGAAAGTGCTGGCGAGATCTTTCAGGTCTTCGGCGATGAGATTGTGCTCAGTGCGGGCGCGGTAGGCTCACCGCACATACTGATGCTGTCTGGCGTTGGACCCCCTGACAACCTGGCAGAGTTCGGCGTTCCCCTGGTACACGAACTGCCCGGCGTTGGCCAGAACCTGCGCGACCACCCCATCGTGTTCCTGACGTGGAAGACGAAGCCCGACCATCCTCTGGACGGCATGGCACCTCGTAACCAGTTCGTTTTGCGCTACACGGCAGAGGGCTCGGACCTGCGCAACGACATGATTCTCATCATGAACTCCTTTGCCACCGAGCGGGTGAATCGCGGTGGTGTTCGCATGGACGGCCTGGGCATTCGCATGATAGTGGCGCTCTACCTGGCAAAAGGCTCAGGCGAAATGAAGCTGGAATCTGCTGATCCCAACAATCAGCCCACCCTTAACTACAATTACTTGGCTGAAGAGTTCGACCGGCGACGCATGCGCGAGGGTGTGTTCAAAGCACTTGACCTGGTGAAGCACCCCGACTTCGCGGCCATTATCGAAGGCCGGACCGAGCCTCTTGAATCGGACCTTGCTTCGGACGACGCGCTGGACGACTGGCTGATGCGCGAGGCTACTACCGGCCAGCACATCTCCGGAACCTGCAAGATGGGCCCGGCGTCGGACCCCATGGCGGTGGTGGACCAGTATGGCCGGGTGCACGGCATGGAGGGACTACGTGTGGTTGACGCCTCTGTGATGCCTGACTGCATCCGCGCCAACACCAACGTCACCACCATGATGATTGGCGAGCGCATGGCGTCCTTTATCACCGGCTGATTTTGAATTTTAAGATGAAACACGTTCGTGGTGAGCCCGTCGAACCACAGGCCCATCAACGGCGCGGCCCTTCGACAAGTCCCGACTCTGTCGAGGATGCTCGATGAAATCGGCACTCAGGACGAACGGAATGGCCAGCTGAATTCGTGAGCATGGCCAGATGTTTAACCTGCAGGCTGCTTGTAGCATCTAATGATCAAGATGATGCTTAATAGACGCACGTGGTTTATGTCTGCCCTCGCAGGGCTGGCCATTGCGGCAATTGCCTGCTCGCCGTCGCCTGCTACACCTGTTGGGGATTCTACTGTTGGGGATTCTACGCCTCCCGTCGCAGAACAGGCCTACGACTCCAATCAACAGATGTACCAGGCCTTTCACGGCTTTGGCCTCACCAGCGCCGATACCTTTGTGGCGCTGGAAAGAGTTATCGAGCAGCAGGATATGTCTATGGTGCCAGTGCTAGTCGAGTCCATGCGCTTCTAGAGGTCCCAAAGGGCCAGGGACGCCACGGCAGAAACCCTCGAAAACCTGACTGGACTGATCCAGGAGGGCGAGCCTTGGCTTGAGTGGTCCAACTGGCTGGTCCAAAACGGCGACGCCTACCCGCCGCCGTCGGATTACCTGGCCTGGAAGATCGACATAATGTCCCAGATCGACCCCAGGTTCAGGCAGTTCCTGCAGCCAGCCATAGCAGGTGAGATTAGCGTAAACCCAATCGAGATAATGTGGGGCGGCGTCATCCCAGACGGCATTCCAGACCTGAAGAATCCCCAGATGATCTCGGCCTCAGAAGCCACATACCTTGAGCCAGACGATCATGTATTCGGCCTGTCGATAAACGGCGACCACCGGGCGTACCCCCTGCGCATCACCAATGCTCATGAGATGGTAAACGACATCGTGGGAGGCGAGCCCATCTCGCTGTCGTGGTGAACGTTGTGCGGCACCGGAATCGTGTATTCCGCCAATATCAACGACAGGCCAACCACTTTCGGCACTTCAGGAATGCTGTTTCGAAGCAACAAGGTCATGTACGATCGCGAAACGAATACGCTGTGGAACCAGTTCCAGGGTGTGTCAATAGTCGGCGAGCTGGTGGGCAGCGGCATCAAGCTGAAGATCCTACCTGTGTCACTGACTACCTGGGAGGAGTGGCTCGGCGATCATCCCGACACCAGGGTGCTCTCCCTAGAGACCGAGTTCTATTCACCTTCGCAGTACGAGCCGGAGACCGACGAGAAGTCCAGCTACTTTGGCTATAGAAACAACCCTGAGCCGATATTCCCGGTGCTGGGCCAGGACGACCGTCTGGACGCAAAAGAACAGGTTCTGGGACTGAACATAGATGGTGTTCATGCGGCCTACCCCATATCCGTGACGTCGGACAGCCAGATGGTAAACGACGTGGTGAACGGCGTGCCGCTGGTTATTTTAGGCTCAGCTAAATCTGCAGAGGCCCGCGCCTACCAGTCCGAAGACACCGAGTTTTCGCTGGCAGAGGACGTCGGGGATGGCTTCCCAAAGGCGCTGGTCTACCAGAACAGCGAGAGATGGGTTGTAACTCCCGATGCTCTGGTCAAGGAATCTGATACCTCTGAGACTAGACCGGCAATTCCATCGAGCGTCTCTTACTGGTTCGGATGGTCCGGTTTCCATGCCAACACCAGCCTGTATTCCCCATAAAGACCAGGGGCTAGACAGACACCAACCGCATCCATACCATACCTCCAGACCAATTGGAGGCACAGCATGAGCGAGTCCGAAGTCGACCCACAAGTTACCGATGCGATGTCTGAACTAGTGCGCCTCAGGTACGGTGATTTCCTGAACGAAGACCAGATGGCAGAGGTCCGCACTGGACTGGAAGCCGTCGCCAAGGTGTCTGAGGAACTGCGCGCCGTTAAGCTTGAGAACGGCGACGAGCCCTTCTTCGTCTTCAAACCATATCGCGGTGGCTCTTAGTCATGAAGGCCAGCGACGTAGTCTTCAAAACCGTTCGGCAGCTATCGGAGCTAGTCAAGTCCGGGCAAGCTTCCCCTGTTGAATTAGCTGAAATTTTCTTGGACAGGCTTGACCGCATAGGCCCCAAATACAACGCCGTAGTAACGGTCACGCGAGAGCGCGCTCTGGAGCAGGCCAAAAAAGCCGAGCAGCCGATCAGGTCAGGGCGGGCCCTAAGCATGCTGCACGGCATTCCATATGGAGGCAAGGACCTTCTGTCAACAGCGGGCATACCGACCTCGTGGGGCGCGACTCCCTTCCGCGACCGAGTCTTCGATTACGACGCTACCGTGATTACAAAACTGGAAAAGGCGGGGGCCGTGTTGTGTGCCAAGCTGGCCATGGTGGAGTTGGCAGGCGGCATGGGCTATCGACAACCCAACGCCTCCTTCACCGGCCCAGGCCGAAGTCCGTGGGACCGGGAGACCTGGACCGGAGGTTCCTCTAGCGGCTCTGGCGCAGCGGTGGCGGCAGGCCTGGTGCCCTTCGCTATCGGCTCTGAGACTTGGGGCTCCATACTCTCGCCAGCGAACAACTGTGGACTGGCAGGGCTGCGTCCGACCTACGGCAGAGTTAGCCGTCATGGCGCAATGGCGCTGTCCTGGACGCTGGATAAGCTAGGCCCGCTTTGTCTCACCGCCGATGACTGCGGCATCGTGCTGGAGGCCATCGCAGGACAAGACCGGGAAGACTCGACAACTACTGAGCAGGCCTTTCGTTACAACGAGTCAGACATATCAGAAAAGACATTTAGGTTGGCCATATTGAAAGGCGCCCTTGACGACGTGGATGAAGATGTCCGCGTAAACACACAGGCTGCTATCAATTTGCTAAGAAGATTTGCATCCATAGACGAGATTGAATTTCCGGACCTACCTTACGAGGCTGTCACGAGAACTATCCTGAGCGCCGAATCGGCCAGCGCTTTCGAGGAGTTCATGGATGAGGGAGGCCCCGCCGGACTAACGGCTCCCGAGGACCGACACCCCTATGCGAGGTCCGCAATCTCAGCGCAGGACTACATTAAGGCCCTACGGATTCGCACAAAGATCGGCAGGATTGCAAACGACCTGATGGCTCCATATGACGCCATCGTCGCGCCTAGCAGGGCAACGCCAGCTACGCGAATCGATATGGACTTTCGAGGAGTGATTCTCGGTTCCGCCAAGGACACCATGGGCGCCGTCGGCAACAGCGCAGGTCTGCCTGCCATATCCGTGCCCAGCGGCTTCTCCCAGGACGGCTTGCCTACAGGCATTCAGTTCATGGGCAGGGCTTATGACGAGAACCGGGTTATCGCAGTGGCCAGGGCATATCAGCTGAGAACCGACTGGCACAATCAGCACCCTACCGCAGTGATGCCGTAGCCTTGAGGACGCATTGGGGGCGTCATCCTATGGCTGTCGGTGGCCATCACCATGGCCTTGTCGTCCTGCGGGTATGCTGATGAACCAGAAGAAAGCGAAACCATGCCCTTGGCCACGGCCATTTCAAGCAATACCGCTACGCCACCGGCCACCGCTACCACAAGGCCCGCCAGCGAAATAGCGGCGACTCATACCCTCATGGCAGGTTCAGAGCCGACGTCCATCTCTTCGCCGCAAAGTCTCACTTCCACTATCTCCCCTACTCAGAAAGCCTCGGCCTCCAAAACACCGGTGCCCACAACTGCAGTGTCGACTGTAACTCCGATGGCCACGGTCATAGCAGACCCGGCCAGCGCCCGTCGGGCAATCTTATCGAACGTAACAGACTTCCTTTACCAGTTGCAGGACTACGAGCTGAATGCAATGGGGAATTCGGCCTACGACCTGATTATCATGGACTATGCCGCCGACGGCGACGATGATACTGCATTTAGCAGACGGTAGATCGAAGCTCTGAAGCACAGCCCCGGCGGAGAGAAGATTATCCTGGCTTACATGAGCATCGGCGAGGCGGAAAACTACTGTTATTACTGGCAATCGCAATGGCGGCCCGGCAACCCAACCTGGCTGGACGAGTCAAACCCTAACTGGAAAAACAACTATAAAGTGCGGTATTGGGATGCTGAATGGCAGGCTGTAGTTTTCACATATTTGGACAGATTATTGGCCCCCGGTTTCGACGGCGTCTATCTGGACATCATCGATGCATACGAGTATCATGCCGGGCGTGGTCGAGAAACCGCCCCTCAGGAGATGGTGGATTTCGTAACGACAATAGCACAATATGCCAGGTCCCAGGACCCCGATTTTCTTGTCGTACCACAAAATTCGCCGGAGTTGGCTGACATGATATCAAGCTATCTCTTGGTGGTTGACGGCATTGGTCAGGAAGACATCTACTTCGGGTATGAAGATGACGACGAGCGCACACTTGGGGACACTACGCAGGAGTTGGAGACTTACTTGGATCTGTTTCGCAATGCGGGCAAGTTAGTCCTGACAACGGACTATGCAACGACACGAAGTCACGTAGACGAAGCGTACAATAAATCCCGAGCCAAGGGCTACGTTCCCTTCGTGACGGTGCGGGACCTTGATACTCTGACTGTAAACTTTGGACAGGAGCCAGACTAGACTGATAGATGTTCAACAAAGCAAGCAGTGACCCAAATGCGAACGCAGTGCTCTTCCTATGTTCCGGCAACTTCTATAGAAGCCGGTTCGCGGAAGAACTTTTTAATGCCACGGCGTCTTCCCACGGCATACCATGGGAGGCCGACTCTGCTGGCCTGGACCTCAATCCGAACAATAAAGGCCCGGTGCCCGGACTGGTGCTGGACCGGATTGAGAGTCTGAACATCAAGCCTATGCAAGCAAAGAGGTTTCCCAGACCTGCCGACAGCTCCGACCTCGCATGCGCAGAGGTAATTATCGCCATGTCCCGCGATGAGCACTACGGACTGATGCACAAGAAATTCCCCACGTTCGTTTTCAAAACCAAGTTTTGGGACGTCGGCGACACGGACGAGATGGCTTCAGCAAAGGCGTTTGCCGAAATGGAACGACAGGTCGGCAACCTCGTAGAGGAGCTGCAAAAGGGCAATACTGACCTGGTTCGCACGGACTAAAACCCAGTTAAATCAAAGGACATGGAAATATGACAAGCAGCACACAGTACGACCTCGTAATCTCAGGCGGTCGAGTCGTAGACCCGGACTCGGGGCTAGATGCCATTCGCAGCATCGGCATCTCTGAGGGAAGCATTCAGGCCATCTCGGAATCCCCTCTCTCTGGCAAGGACTCTCTGGACGCCAATGGCCTGGTCGTAGTACCGGGATTCATCGACCTGCACTCCCACGGCCAGAACGTAGAGAATTACGAGATACAGGCCCGCGATGGCGTTACCACGGCTTTGGAGCTAGAGGTCGGCATAGCGGACTTCGACCAGTGGTACGGAAGCCGGAATGGAAACGCTGCCGTAAACTTCGGCGCCAGCGTCGGCCACATTCCTGCCCGCATGCAGGTCATGAACGACCCAGGTACTTTTCTACCTTCTGGAGACGCTGCTCACCGTCAGGCCACAAGCGACGAAATTTCCCAGATGAAAATTATCCTCAGCGAAGGCCTGAACAAGGGCGCGTTGGCCATGGGCTTTGGCATCGACTACACCAGGGCAGCCTCACGCTGGGAAATCGTCGAGATGTTCCAGGTGGCTGCCGAGCATGGCGCGTCCTGCCATGTCCACCTGCGCGGCAAGGGCCACATGGAGCCCGGTAGCGCTATTGAGGCTTTCGAGGAGGTGCTGGCTGTAGCAGCGGTAACCGGCGCAGCCCTACACGTAGTTCATGTGCAGAGCACAGGCATGAGTGCCACGGCGCGGATCCTTCAGATGATCGATGGAGCGCGACAGCGCGGCCTGGACATTACAACCGAGTGCTACCCATACACTGCGGGCATGACCAGAATCGAGTCTGCGCTGTTCGACGACGGCTGGCGAGAGCAGTACGGTATTAGCTTCGAGAACCTGCAGCGGCCCGATACTGGTGAGTTCCTGACCGCATCGACTTTTGCCCAGTATCGAGAGGAGGGCGGGTGGATCATCACCCACTCCACTCCACAGGACGACGTGGATATAGCGGTCACGAACCCGATGACAATGATCGCCACTGATGGCATCATGAACGAAGGCAAGGGTCATCCCCGTACCGCTGGCTCGTACTCGCTGGTGCTGGGCCGGTACGTGCGCGAGAGAAAGCTACTCAGTCTCATGGATGCCATCACCAAGATGACAATCATGCCAGCCAAACGCCTGGAGAACCGGGCATCTGCCTTCAAGAACAAGGGCAGAATAAAGGTCGGCGCGGATGCAGACATCACCATATTCGACGCCACCACTGTAATAGATCGCTCAACTTATGAAGAGCCGACTCTCCCTCCCGTCGGCATGCAGCACGTGCTTGTAGGCGGGCACTTCGTCGTGCGCGACGGTCAACCGCAGGCAGGCGCAACACCGGGCAAAGGTATATTGGCCTAATGAGCTGGACAAAAACACGAAAACTAGGACTGGTTTATCACGACCCTACGAAGGCATTTCAAGGATATACCCTGTTCGCCTCGGTGCGCGGTCGGCAGGCCAGCCTTATCGACATGGATGGACCGATTGTCCACCAGTGGCACGACGACGAAGGCATTCAGCATCTGGTCCTTGAGGAAGACGGCAATATCCTGATGCACACATCGCCACCCGCTTACCTAGAAGAGTCTGAGCGCATAGGCGGCTCCGCTATCTCCATGAAGCAGATGGGCTGGGATGGCGACACGCTGTGGGAGTACCGAAACAAACGTATGCACCACGACTTCGTGCATCTTCCCAACGGAAATTACCTTACGCTTCTTATTGAGGGCCTGCCCGACGGAATGACGGCTAAGGAGCAGGGCGGCAACTGGGCGGAAGAAGACCCCGAGGTCATGTGGGGTGACAAGGTGATAGAGCTGACACCGTCCGGCGAGATCGTCTGGGAGTGGAACTCCTGGGAGCATCTGGACCTGGAAACCGATGTGATCTGCCCGCGGGAAGGCCGTAAAGAGTGGACGCATATCAACTCGCTGAGCCTAACGCCGGATGGCGACATGCTGATGAGCTTTCGGCAGACCAGCTTCATTGGCATAGTCGACCGCAAGACCGGCAACTTCAAGTGGAAGTGGGGCAAGGGCGAGCTGTCCCATCAGCACAACCCAACATGGCTCGATAACGGCAAGATACTGGTCTACGACAACGGCCCACACCGCATAAGAAAAACCATTTTCTCGCGAGTGATTGAGGTAGACCCTGCTACTGATGAAATCGGCTGGACGTACCAGGCCGACCCCCTTGTAGGCTTTTTCAGCACGGGCATCAGTGGGGCGCAGCGATTGCTCAACGGCAACACTCTCATATGCGAGGGCGTCCACGGCCGTATGTTCGAGGTCACAGAGGACGGCGAAGTCGCCAGGGAGTACATTAACCCGTTCTTCGCCGAAGGAAGATACGGCACAACGGCACCTTCAGGGCTTACCGTTACGCGTCGGACTACCCGGGTCTGCAAGGCAAAAGTCTTTGCAGCGACTCTTATCGCGATCTCAATGACCTCATCAATGCTGGCATGCCCGCCAGCGAAGGGGGCATACTTGAGGTCGCCGTTGGCACACCCGAAAATTCAGACAAAGTAGACGCTGAGGAGGCGAAGCAATGACATCCACCAAGAACCCACATATCGTGATTGTGGGGGCAGGCATCGTCGGCTCGACTATCGCCTTCAACATGTCCCGACGCGGAGCCAACGTAACTGTACTCGACGCCGAAGAGCCTGGACAGCAAGCTTCCCGTGTGTCTTTTGCATGGATGAACGGCCGCGACAAGAACCCTAGGCACTATCACGACATCAATAGGCGATCTGTAGACATGTGGAGCCGCCTGGAGCGACTATTGGGTGGCAACATTGGAGTAACCTGGGGCGGAGAGCTTCGCTGGGCCTCAACCCAAGCCGGTGCCGATGATATGCTGGAGAGGCTGCGAGAATTGCAGTCCTGGGCCTACCCTATCCACGCCGTGGATGAGGCCGAGTTCCGTGAAATGGAGCCTAACGTAGAACCCGGCGCATTCAAGGCAGCGTCGTACACGCCAATCGACGGTCAGGTGGACCCGATCAGGGTAATCCGCGCATGCCTGGACCGCGCAACAGAGGCAGGCGTTAAGCTCCGCACTAACACCAAGGTATCGTCTGTAAAGATGGTCCAGACTCCTTCAGGGCAGACACGAGTGGAGTCGTTGGATACCAACGAAGGCGAGATCCAGTGCGACATCGCCGTCCTGGCAACCGGCGCTGACACCACCGAGTTGGCCGCCACAGCAGGCATCGAATTGCAACACCACTGGACCTTCGGCGCGACTATTGTTACCGAGGCAACCGCGCCCATGTTCAAGACCGCCGCCGCCGTACACACGCCTCGCGACACCGATCCTATGATGAACTTCCGCCAGCTCCCAGACGGCTCGCTGATGATTCATGGCGGGCAGCACGGCACAAATAGCGATGACTCAATGGGGAAGACAGAGGAAGAGGTCCAGCGGGTGTTCGAGGCCGCCAAGACCTACCTGCCTTCTCTGGCGGAGGTGAGTATCAAAGAGGTGCGTCGTGGTCGGAGGCCCATGCCTGCGGACGGCCTGCCTATTCTTGGATTCACGGAATCGGTGCCGAATCTCTACTTCGCCACCATGCACAGCGGTGTGAGCCTGGCTCCACTGGTCGGCGAGTTCGCCACCACCGAAATCCT
>CAUZQF010000009.1:0-22174 GCA_963581905.1 Dehalococcoidia bacterium | reverse complement strand
GGTGTAAGGGCCGTTGCCGTGTGCGGGGTCTTCTCGCCAGTGGAAACGTCTCACGAGGATATGGTCGGCGCAATCATACGCGAGCAGGCGCCTGAGCTTTCAGTGACTCTGTCCCACGAAATCGGCAGGGTGGGAATTCTGGAACGCGAAAACGCCACAGCGCTGAACGCCAGCCTAAACGAGATTGCGACGCGGACCATCCTGTCTCTTACAGAAGCAATTCGGTCCCTGGGATTAGCTGCGCCATTCTACCTTAGCCAAAACGACGGCACGCTGATGGAAGCCGACTTCGCCGCCCGTTACCCCGTCTTCACCATCGCGTCCGGACCAACCAACAGCATGCGAGGGGCGGCATTTCTCTCCGGCGTGGCTAACGGCATCGTGCTGGATATCGGCGGCACTACTACTGACGGCGGCACCATAGTCAACGGCTTTCCCCGAGAGTCGTCGGTAGCCATTGAGATCGCGGGGGTGCGGACGAATTTTCGCATGCCAGATGTCCTCTCCATAGCCTTGGGCGGTGGAAGCATCGTTCGTGAATCGCCGCTAACCATCGGGCCAGACAGTGTGGGCTATCGCCTATTAGACGAGGCCCTGGTCTTCGGCGGCGATACGTTGACGACGACGGACATATCAGTCTACGCAGGCAGGGCGGCAATCGGAGACGGCGTACAGGAATCCAGCCTAGACGCCAAATTAGCCGCCGATGGTCTATCACTAATCGACAGTCGTCTGGCGGAAATCATCGATCAGCTAAAGTTGAGCGCAGCGGACGTGCCGGTAATTCTCGTAGGCGGCGGCAGCATACTGGTTAGTGACTCTCTGGAGGGCGCGTCCGAGGTGATACGCCCGAATCACGGGGAGGTCGCCAACGCCATTGGAGCAGCAATGGCACAGGTCGGCGGCCAGGTGGAAAAAGTGTACTCGCTGGTGGAGTATGGCAGAGAAGAAGCCCTGGAAGCAGCGCGACTCGAGGCCGAAAGCAAAGCAGTGGCGGCGGGAGCAGACCCCCAAACTCTACAGGTCGTAGAGCTTGAAGAGGTCCCGCTCTCCTACCTTCCCAGCAACGCCACCAAGATCCGCATCAAGGTCGTGGGTGACTTAGCAGGTTTGTCTAGCTAAGCGGCAAGCCTAAATAAGTCATAGAGGATCGACGGCCTGCCGCATGAACCCGAAAGCCTGTGACCGTGCGACTAGATAGGCAACAGTTGCTCCCTGCCTCCGGTGGGTACATCTACTTCGAAGCCGTTGACGTTGAATGCTAGGAGACTGTAATAGCCCATCATCGTCGTTATCTCGGTCAGGCGTTGCGCGCCAAAGATACCGATCACCTTGTCGAACGTTGTCTGGTTTACCTTGTGATTGGAGAACAACTCCACCACGTATTTAGCCACAGCGTCCTGGTCTTCAGGCAGTTCCGGCAGCGGCTTCTTGTCCCGTATGGCATCCACAAGATCGTCACTCAAGCCGTGTTCGCGCGCGCGGGCAGAGTGCGCAAACCAGATGTACTGGCAGTCCATGTGACGAGCGGTTAGTATCATTATCAGTTCCTGTATCGGCTGCGGTAGGTCCGATACTTCCCTGAAGTAATTGACCAGGTTATTGGCACGCTCGCGCATGTCGGGGCTGTTGATCATTACTGAACCCGGTCCGGAATCGACCCGGTCGCCATTGTCGGCGGTTACCCTATCGAAGGCTGCCCGATGCTGCTCCTCGACCAGGTCCCGCGTAACCGTAGGTGTTCTTGCCATTTGGTTCCTCCTATTGCATGTCCCTGCCAGTTGGCTGGGCTGCAGACACGACTTTGGTGATTCTTGTTAGACGGGTGACATCATACCCATCCCGATTATATGGTGGCAACAAAGAAGGCGCCGTTTATTTCAAACGACGCCTTCTGTAATACCAATTGAATGTGCGGAGGCTAATCTAAATCGCCCTCTACAGCTACGAGGTTATGTGACTTCTAAAGTTGGGTTCCTCAGCGGTGCGGCGAACTGAGTTTCGTCCAGAGGAATGAAGTCCTTCTGGTAAATCTGAACTCGGTAGGTCTCGTAATCAGGTATGAACAGGCGGAACTCGCTGTCTATTCTCACTGACCTGGGTCGCCTAAGGTACTTCTCCTGCTCGATGCGACCAGTCTCCCGCAGCCGATTGGAGATGGCGTTGGTCAGCATGTAAGTCCTGGCAACGCGAGACAACGAAGCGTCGCCTCTAAAGCTGCTGATGTAGTGGCCCTCTGCGTTGAACATCTCCACGCGGTCATTGAAACAGTCCGCGACGTAGATGTCGCCGTGGTCATCCACTGCTATCCCCGTAGGCCGGTTGAACTCGCCTTCTCCAGACCCTGATGAGCCGACCACGTTCTTCAAGTCCCCATTGCGCGAGAACACCTGGAACCTGTTGTTGCCCCAGTCGGTCACGTAGATGTCGTAAAACTCATCAATGTGAATTCCCCAGGGAATGTCCATCTGCCCCGGCTCAGAGCCGTGCGAGCCGAACCCACCGACGTATTCTCCGTCTGCTGTATATTCCTGAATCCTATGGTTCTTGGAATCCACAACAACCATGTTGCCGTCGGAATTGAAGGCTATGCCGGTAGGGCCATTGAACTGGCCGTCGCCGGTGCCCTCCGTACCCCATTTCGATACGAATTCGCCATCCGAGTTGTATTTGGTGATTCTATTGAGAGCCTCGTCGCTGACGAAGATGTCTCCGGCGTCGTTGGTAATGATCTGCACCGGCCACTGAAACTGGCCATCGTCGGTGCCGTAGCTGCCAATCTGCTTCAGATCATCTGACTGCTGTTCCATGTCTTCCAGCGGCCAAATCCTGATGAGGGAAGCACCCTCAGAACGACAGAGAACGTAGGCGACATCTTTGGTCTTCGAAAACGCGATGTCAGCCGGGAAGTTTGTTATGCGTCGCATGCCAAGAGTCCGCAGATATGGATATCCGGCTCTAAGCAAACCGTGTGGACGTGCCATGTTTATCCCCCTAAATATCCGCTAAGACTTGAACGGTGTGATCTGCTCGAAGTTGCCCTTCACGATAGGGCTGGCCTCAACACCAAGCCACTGCTCAAGTACCGTGCCATATACGCCCCTGAAGTCGATGGTGTGCTTCAGGTCCTCGCCGTGTTCCCACTCTTTGGGGTCTAGCGAAGGGTACTCGGAGTACAGGCCGCCGTTGATCTTGTTGCCGAACATGTACGCGCCGCCGCCGGTGCCGTGGTCGGTACCGCTGCCGTTGTCCCGCATTCGTCGGCCAAACTCGGTGAACACCAGGATCGTCACGTTGTCGCCAGCATCGTGCTCGTTCAGGTCATCAAGGAAGTCGGCGATTGCTCCTGACAGGTCGGCCATGAGCTTCGGGTGGTTCGGCATCTCATTGGCGTGCGTGTCGTATCCGCCATGCGCCGTGTAGAATATTTTGGTGCCCAAGCCCGCCAGATGAATCCTCGCGACATCTCGGAGGTTCTTGGCGATAGCGTTGTCGGCGTACTCGACAGTGGACTTGTAGTTGCCTGCCACTTCGGAGAGCATGTCCGCGCCTTCCAATACGTCCAGACCAGTCTTGCCAATGTACTCGGCGACAGCGCCGGTGCCGATGGCCTGGCCATAGATCGACTTGAAGGCCTCGATGGACTTGTCGCGAAGGGACTGCTTCTCCATGCGGTTCATGACTCCATAGCCTTCCAGGTCGCCAATGGAGGTCACGGGGACGCCAGTTTTGGCCATCGCCCTGGGAAGGCCCTGGCCTATGTTCACGCCGGTCAGAACGTTCTCAGCATCAGGATCGAGGACCTGCACTGCCTGTGCCAACCAGCCCTCGGTGCCAACCCTGTCCGGCTCGGCTGTGTGCCAGATGTCCATGCCACGGAAGTGAGACCTGTTGGAATTCGGATATCCTATGCCCTGAATGATCGCCATCTTGCCTTCGTCGTAGAGCCTCTTGAAAGGCGCGGCGTTAGCGTTAATGGCAAGGTCATCGTTAATGGGCAGAACCTGCTCCTGAGTTAGGACAACCTTCTTGCGCGCATCGTAGTAGTGCCCGTTTGTGTAAGGCACTATGGTGTTCATAAAGTCATTGCCGCCCGTTAGCTGCAGGACGACCAGGTGGTTTTTTGTTCCATTCTTGCTCATGCTAATCCATCCCTATTTTCTGAGTCTTTTGAGAAATTCCAAGCTTAGTTGGCCTAGGCAAACTGGTAATCTACCGTCGAGGCCAGCATCTGAAGAATATTATGGATGCCTACTTCTTCCGCATCGTCCTTGCCCTTCAGATATTTCAGTTCCTTTGTGTAGGAGATCATTGAGTCGTAGGTCGCATCACTTACCTGCACGGCGCCCATGAGGTCGAGGCACCTGTCGACGATCTTTGATGGGTCATCGTCAAGACTGCCTGCCCTGGAGATGATGTCCTGAACCCCTGGCTTGGTCTGGTCCGCGAACTGTCGCTCAACAAAGCCAATTCTCTCGCTAAGCGTCCCGGAGTCGATCCACTCGTGGCCCGTATGCCAGCCCTCCACCGTCGGAGGATTCATTAGCCTCTGGCCCATGATGGCCATTGTGCCTTCGTACAGTGAGCCGTTCAGCGTTGTTACGGCGAACTCGTGCAGACCTGGGACAGGGTTCGTGTACTCGCCTGTCTGCTTGAGCACTCCGGCAATTAGCTCCGTAGGACTCTTCACCTTCTTGAGGTTAATGGCATTCTTGAAGAAGTCCGAATTGAACAGGGTCTTCAAGACAGCTTTGATGTCGCCTTCGGTGTCCAAGAACACCTTGGACAGGAGAGCAATAGCGGCCTCATCCTTTGGCGCCTCGGTCTCCCAAGAGGGCACCTGAAGCTCGTCTTCAACAAAGAAGTTGTAGAGATGCCGTGAGATGAACCTGGCCGCGGCGGGCTGTTTAACGATAATGTCAATTATGTCCGAGCCATCAAGATTGCCCTTGTGACCCAAGAACTCCTTTTCGCCGTCATCATGGTCCTCGGCGATGAACTCGAAGTCAGCAGCAAAGTGACCGAAGGGATAGATGGACAAAGGCTGACGGAAGGTCCAGCCGGTGAACGCTCGAGAAGCGCTCTTGATGTCGTCTTCGGTGTAGTTCCCTACGCCCATGCTGAAAAGCTCTAGAAGCTCTCGACCAAAGTTTTCATTTATCTCGGTCTTGTGATTTTCGTTGTTGTCCAGCCAGAAGATCATGGCCGGGTCCTTTGACATCTCCAAGAGAATCGTCTTGAAGTCAGACATGCCAACTTTCCTGAACATATTGATCTCTTTGAGAATAGAGTCTAAGTGCTCGCTCTTGCCAAAGGCAACGGGGAACAGGTGATGCAGGAAGAGAGTCATCTTCTCTTCGAGAGGCCGCTGGGTGTTGACCATGCGATATAGCCATTTGCCAACGTGGATGGCTACAGACTCTCCGCCGTAGTAGCGCTCCAAATAGGATATGTCGATCTCCGGAAATCGATCAGGATTCACGAGGTCGTCGACAATCTCTTCGTATGTCTTTTTGCTGGTCAGGGCGTCAATCTCCGATGGCGTCGCGCCAAAGCCGGCGCGCCTCATCAGGTGGGCTACAAGCGCTCTTTCAGATTTCATATCTTTCTCCTAACTGGGTTGTCAGTTCCGAAGCAGAAACCTAACTCAGTAAACTCCAGTCCGCATTCCTAATTAAGCTATTACGACTACGCTGGCATCCATGCCCTGGGCGCAATGCCGTCAATATGCGTTTTGACATCCACCACGGCTGGCTTGCCTGATGCAAAGGCCTGGTCCAGCGCGCTGGATATTTCGCTAGGCTTGTTCACCGTTATACCGAAACAGCCCATGGACTCTGCCATCTGAGCGAAGTCGGTTTCTGGGAACTTCCAGAGCTCATCCGAGGCGGCGCTCTGTCCGCCGTAGATGGTCTCAACACCGCCCTTTTCCTGGTTCAGGGAGTGGTTGTTGTTAACCACCGTTACCGTATTGATGCCGCAACGCTTAGCCGTTTCCAGCTCAGTCAGATGGTACCAGATGCCACCGTCGCCAGTGAAGCACAAAACAGGTCTATCTGGCTGAGCGCATTTTACACCAATCGCCGCAGGCAGTCCCCAGCCCAACGACCCGGCGCAACGTATGTAGCTCTGGTCCGGATGCTTGAAGTCGATCATCGTGCCAGTCCATATTCCAGAGTGACCTGTATCCGACACCAAAATCGAGTCTGACGGAAGGTAGTCTTCCAACTCTTTGCAGAGCCGTTCGGGCAATATAGGCACCGTGTCCGAGTTGGCCTTATCCACGACGCTGTCTTTCCAGTTCTGCACCAGCTCCTGAACACGCCCCACCCACTCATTGCGAGGCTCGATCTCCTCGGAGTACTCCAGCATCTTGCGGAGCGTGTTCCTAACGTCGCCCTGCATTCCGACTTCGATGGGATAGTTCCGGCCCAACTCTTCTGGATTGATGTCCAGCTGTACGACCGGCGTTCCCTGGGGCGGAATTTGGTAGGCGTTTGTAACCTGACCGCCAGTGTGACTGCCTATGAAGAAAACCAGGTCGGCCTCACAGAGGATCTGATTTGAGCAGGCCCGGGAGTATGAGCCGGGCACTCCCACCGCCAGAGGGTGGTCGCTGGGGAACATCGCCTTGGCATTCAGGGCAGTGGCCACGGGAATCGACAGCTTCTCGGCCAGCGAGATTAGCTCATCCCTGGCATCAGACAGCGTTACGCCGCCGCCAGCCACAATGACTGGTCTCTTGGCTTGGGTGAGCAGCCTGATGGCGTCGGTGATCTTGTCTAGCTCTGCCTCTGGTCTGAACGGCGGCACCTGTGTAAACATCTCCTCAGCTATGACCTCAAGGTCGGCCTCAGACTCGATGACAGCTTGGCCAGCTATGCCTTCTATGTCTATATGGACAGGCTTGGGTGTGCCTGACGTAGCAGATCGGAAGGCTTGCCGCAGGTATACCGGCAACTGCTCTGGATTGCCGACAAAGGCGCTGTACTTGGTGACCGCGGAGAAAGGGTTGGTGTGATCGACTTCCTGGTAGGCGTTGCGTTGCTGATTAAACTGGCCCTCGCGGCCGGTAATAGCGACGACCGGCGAGCATGCCAGGTACGCGTCCTGCAGACCAGCCGCTAGATTGGCCGCGCCCACCGACTGGGCCATGCACAGGCCGGCACTCCGTTTGGCGCGGGCGTAGCCGTCAGCCATATAGGCAGCGGCCTTTTCGCCGTGGGTCTGCACGCGCTTGATGCCCAGCTTCTCCATCTCCATTAGCGCCCTAGTCGCAATGTATGGCATAAAGAAGGCGTGAGTTATCCCATACTTGTGGACAGTCTCCGCCAGGAACCGACCACCGGTCATCTTAGGCATGTCGTTTTCCCCTTAAGAAGTGATCGCCGTCAAAGTCCACTCGGCAGGCCTTAGGCCCCGCAAAATAGCCGTCCCGTCGAATCGTTATTTAAAATTACAGGTCGAAATTAGTCGCGCTGGAGAAGCTCGATCCGCACGTCGTCTGGCGCGCGCACGAAGGCGATTCTTACGCCGGGGCGCAAGTCCTTGGGCTCCAGGCTAAACACCGCGCCCTTGCTCTTGAGGTCCGCGGCAGCCTCGTCCAGGTTATCCACACGGAAGCCGAAATGGTCCAGGCCCATGTGGGGGTCGGCAGGAGGCACAGGTATGTTATCGTCCGCAGCGACGCGCGCAATAAAGATGGCCAGGCCATTGAGGTCCAGGTCAATTCGGTTCTGGCCGTCAGACTGCACCAGCTCCAGAATTTTCGCGCCAAACATCTCCTGATAGTACTTGGCGGTCGCCTCGGGATCGCGGGTGCGCAGATGAATGTGGTCGTATGTGTAGGTAGGCATTTCAACTTCTTTCCAGGTATATCGTGCCGTTTTGGTATTGAATGTGTTGCATTGTGGCAGTCAACAAGCGCGGGCGCAAGTAGCGGCGCTGCATAAGCTGCGACCGGCTAATTTACTAAGCGCTACTCTAATGCTAATGGCACGATTGATACTGTTAAAGCTGGCCGCCTAGACCTGTCAGAGATCTGAATTTCTTTGATATCATTACGAAGCCCATAATGAATTCTTGCGCAGAAAGTAATGGAACCCATTTCCAATAGGGTCAGCATAAAGCCATGAGCACAACGCTAGAAGTCGTAATTCCCGTCCTGAATGAGGAGAACAGACTGCCTCCCTCATTGGAAACACTTCACCAGTTTCTCACGGATAATCTTGACTCGGTTGACTGGCGCATTCTGATTGCAGACAACGGTTCTACAGATTCCACTTTAAAGATTTGCCAGGAATTCGCAGAACGATTTCCACGAGTTGGCTACACGAGGCTCAATAAGAGAGGCCGAGGCCGGGCGTTGAGCAAGGCCTGGTTGGAAAGCGAGGCGGACGTTGTCAGCTACATGGATGTCGACCTATCTACAGACCTGGCATTCTTTCCTGACCTGGTTGAGTCAATCACCAGTGGTGAATGTGACCTGGCTATAGGATCGAGACTTTCTAGTGGCTCGAACGTCATAGGTCGGTCGCCCAAAAGAGAGTTTTACTCCAGGGCCTACAGCGCAACGTTCAGAACCATGTTCTTCACGTCATTCAAAGATGCCCAGTGCGGATTCAAGGCTCTGAGCCGAAAAGCGGTCAATGACCTCGTGCCATTGGTGAAGGACACCGGATGGTTCTTCGACACGGAACTCTTGCTTCTGGCGGAGCGCAACGGCTTCCGCATTAAAGAGCTGCCTGTGAAGTGGACAGATGACCCCGATTCAAGAGTCGATGTCATAAAGACCTCCTATTTGGATATGAAGGGTCTTCTCCGGCTGCGGTTTGGTGGCCGCCCCAGGGTCTAGAGCACTCACTTTCCAGGCGCATTCCAGAATGTCCTACCAGATTTTCCCAGTATCAGTCTTCTCCGTTTAAACGCCTTATGCAGCTGTGCCTTATATCGTAATTTTTTAGTGGTCGTGCATCCTATGCCAATTCCCTGCATCTCACTGTCCGGACGGGAAAATATCTATTTGAAAAATAATTCAATAAGGCGAGAGGATGGAACTCTTTAGAAGTGTAATAAGGACTCGGCCCAGGTTCCGAGCATGGTTGCCGGTGGTGATAGCCCTGATGTTGGCTTTACCGATAATCGGCACCAGCGCGCCATCAGCTTCGGCGCAGGCCATCGACGAGGACCGGCTTGATGCCACCCTTTTGCAGGCCTACTTCCTGTCAGTGGACAACTTCGCAGGGTCTGTAATGATGAGAGGACTAGGCATTCCTCTTGTGCCCAATATGGTCCCACCGGAAAAGTTCATGGGCCTTATGGGAATGATGGGAGAGAAGGCAAATTTCGATCCGGCCAGCATCCCGGCAAACACCGGTCTTCTTAGCGCGGCCTACGCGTCGGCAGATCCACGGCTTGTGCCCGGCGTGACCGTGGACCCAATGGACTTCGGCACCGTGCGTTGGGACCCAGCAGGGTTAGACACAACCATTAATACCCGCGATCAGGCTATGCTGATCATGAAGTTCGCGGAGTGGACCAAATTCTTCCACAAGGGTTTCAACGGGGAGTCCATACTCTTCCCGACGCCAGAGATGGAGGCAATCCTATCGCTAGCCTTCACCGTCGATGGCATGATGATCTCGCAGTTCGCCGGAGCCAACCTCATGACAGAGAACGGCTACGTCACATCCATCAGTATGGATGGAGGCGTAAGGCAGGTCATTGATGACACGGTTGACCCCTTCGATCAGACCGCCATGCTCGGGGCCCTGTCCGACTTCATGTACACAGTGAAGAATTCGGAGGACTACCCCATGTTGGCGGCGCTCACGGAGCAGGTCGCGACGCCTGAGCAGATGCAGCAACTCATGGGCATGAGGGGCCAGACTTTCGAGCTGGTGAAGGACAAGGGACTGGCGATAGTGGCGTTGACCTGGTACGCCGCTGCTATGGGCGATATGGCTCCGATGGAGGAGATAATCAGGGAGGTCAATCGACTGGCCGGTAGCCTTGGTGACGTTGAGACTACAGCATTCGAGAAGGCCGCTTCCATAAGAGGCCTGATAGAAGCGTGGCGCGTTACAGGAAACATTCGCTACCTAACCACGGCCCTGGAGCTCTTCCACGAGCTTGACGACCTGTGGGACAACGACGCACAGAGCTACGCCACGGAGGCAAGCGCCACGACGTACACCTACACACCTTGGGACACGGGCCTGATCATTGGCGCACTCTCAGAAATCATTGTCGCGTCAGACAATCCCCTGGTCGGTCTGGTACAGCAAGACATAGGATATCGGGCCACAAATAGGTTCCTGGACTTCTTTGACGGCACGATCATGGGCTCCGGGTTTGTCCATGCGCCAGTGCCCACGCCCGGACGGACCGGCCTGCTGGTCAGCGACCTCAGCTACGACACCGCGTCTGGCGAATGGACGGTCAACGACTCCAGATACAACACATCGGGAGGGCAGTACGCTGCCAACGAAATGATATGGATGGAGGGAACGCTGCAGGGCCGACTAACCGGCTATCCCGAAGTAACGCCTCTGCCCCCAAAGACGCCCAGCGTCGGTGGCACAAGCATATCCAGTTGGAGCCTGGCAGGAGCAGCAGCGGTGGGCGCGGTTCTCTTGGGCTCAGGCTCAATGCTGGTGGCCAGAAGGCGAGTCCGCGCAACTAGTTAGCAGACTGACAGGAACAGCAACGACAGTAGACCTCATTATGATAATATCCGCCCACACCACTGGGCGGATATTTCTTTTAGGGTCACACGCAACACCAATGAAAATCACAAACATAGAGACATTTATCGTGGACGCTGGCTGGCGGCCGTGGACCTTCGTGAAGATCGAGACGGACGAGGGCATTACAGGCTGGGGCGAATGCAGCGCCAGCAGCACTCCTCGCGGCGTAACGGGAACCATCGAAGACTTCAAGCCGCTTCTAATTGGGAAAGACCCCAACGAGTTTGAGACGCTTTTCGGAGTCATGGCACGCAGCACCCGCCAGAGTCCGGGAGGTCTCGCGGCCAGGGCCATTGCAGGCGTCGAAACCGCCATCATAGACATCAAGGCCAAGGCGCTGGGAATATCCGTGGCCGAGCTTTTCGGTGGTCCGACCAGGGACAAGATTCGCGTCTACTGGTCACATTGCGGACCGAACAGGGCTCGCATTCCCGAACTACTGGGCGTTGCGCCGATCGAGACCATGCAGGACATCCACAACCTGGGCAAAGAGGTAGTCCAACGAGGCTTCACCGCTCTGAAGACGCAGATTGTGATGCCTGGTGATCCTGCGACGGTCTACAACGCTGATTTCGGCAACTCCGGCGGCGCGTCAGACCAGATCATCAGCACATCCATGTTGCGCCACATCGAGACGCTGATCGGCACGTTCCGCGACGCCGTCGGCCCCAACGTGGACATCAATCTCGATCTCAACTTCAACTTCAAGCCCGAAGCCTGCATGCGAATCGCCAAGGTCTTGGAGCAGTTCGATCTGCTGTGGCTGGAGCTAGACGTGCACGACGCCGAGGCTGTTTTGCAGATCAAGCAGTCCAGCAACACTCGGATCTGCTCCGGCGAGACGCTGTACTACATGCGGGAATATATACCGTACTTCGATATAAGAGCCGCCGATGTGTTTGCTGTGGACGTGGGTTGGAACGGCTTCAGTCAGGCAAAGAAGATCGGGGACCTGGCCGAGGTCTATCAGCTAAATGTCGCGCCGCACAACTACTACAGCTACCTGTCGGCGTTCATCCATGCCAACTGGTGTGCGACCCTGGCCAACGTGCGCATCTTCGAACTGGACATCGACGACGTACCGTGGCGGGAAGAACTGACCACCAATGCACCGGAGATCGTGGACGGCTACATTACTATTCCCACAGGCCCGGGCTGGGGAACCGACGTTAACGAAGAGGTCGCCAAGGCCCACCCCTGGAACAAATAACGGCGACCCGCCGATCTAAAGGCCGCCAATAAGCTGAGGTGTTATGCCAAAGAAGATAGAGATAATCCACACGGAGGACGCCGACCCGTCCGTCAACCTACCCTACGCGCCGGTTATCAAAGTTACTGGCGGTTCGATGGTGTTTCTGGCGGGGGTGACTGCCGCCCCGACCTACCACAACCACCCCCACATCGAGTCCGAGTTCGACAACATCCCTGAGGACGTTTCCGAGCAGACTCGCATGGCGCTGGAGAATGTACGAAAGGGCTTGGAGGCGTGTGGCGCGTCTTTTAGCGACGTTGTCCAGGTGACGCGATACCTCACCAACATTGACGCGCAGGACCAGCTCAACGAGGTATGGTGGCAGTACTTCGGCGACCACCGGCCCGGCACAGCAACCATAGAGGTTAGCCGACTGGCGGCCCATCCCAATCTCAAGGTAGAGCTTTTCGCCATAGCGGCTGTGGACTAGGACCCTAACAAATACCAGACTCTACTTTAATTTGGAGCGAACCTTATGACAATCGAACAGAGTTCAGAAGTGCACCCCTGGGTGAAGGAGGAAACCGGTCTTGGTCGGTCGCGTTTTGTGACGCAAGGCTCAGATGCCAACGATGTAGACGACACGCTTTCTGCAATGCGCACCATCGACGACTGGATCGAAGGCTGGTCGGCATCCGGCGCGGTGCACGAAGCGCTGGCGGAGAAGGCCGAGGCTGACGGCCTCACCGTCACCGCAGGCCAGGCCTTCATCAGAGCTAGCCTTAGCTACCACTGGGGCAAGATGCGCTGGGCAGGCGTTCTTGAAAACGAATCCAAGTACCATTACGCCCACAGAAGGTCCATCGACACCTTCGAGCGGGGGGCCGCCATGCTCGACCCAACCTATCAGCGGCTGGACATACCTTACGAGGGCATAACCATAGCCGCCCACATACGCAGGCCACAAGGCATAGTTAGGCCCCCCGTGGTCTTGCTGGTGCCGGGCATGGATTCTGTTAAGGAGGAGTTCTGGCAGTGGGGAAACGTTTTCCTTGAGCGAGGCATGGCCGTGCTGGCGTTTGATGGGCCGGGCCAGGGTGAGACCCGCAACAGCATGCCGGTGCGTCACGACTACGAGACTGTCGGCAAGAGCATCATCGACTTCCTGGAACAGCGCGACGACGTGGATGTAGACAGGATTGGTGCAGCCGGCGTCAGCATGGGCGGCTACTACGCCCCTCGCATTGCCTGTTTCGAGCCTCGCCTGAAGGCCATATGCTCGATCAGCGGCTCATACGTCGTCAGAGTGTCGCCAGGGAATCCTGGACGCGCCAGCGAACCCTGGTGGCGATTCATTGCCTGGACCGATTCGGCAGAAGAGTCGGCAAGAGTCCACGGCCAGCGCAGCCTGAAGGACGTCATCAGCGGCATGAAGTGCCCTTACCTGGTGGTCAACGGCAAGCTGGACGCTCAGAGCACGTACACCAACACCGAGGAGTTGGCCACGGAAGCGAAGAAGGTCGGCGTGCCTGTTGAGTATGTTCTCTATGAAGACGGCGCGCACGTGTGCTTCAACATCCCTTATAAGTACCGGCCTCTGGTAGGTGACTGGATGGCAAAGAATCTTTAGTTAGTTTTGCCAAGAATTCGGAAACAAGTTGCTAACGTCCCTGCAATTTTAGCTGGTAAACCACGTAGTTCAAAAATACGAAAAGAGAGTTCGACATGAAGGCAATGGTGCTGCACGAGACTGGTGGAACGCTGACTATGGAAGAGACGCCTATGCACCAGCCCCGTCCGGGTGAGGCCCTGGTGCGCGTCAAGGCGTGCGGCCTGGGGCTAACGCTGGTCTGGAATAGGAACGACCGTGTTGGTGGCATCAACGGCATGCTTCCCCGAATCGTCGGCCACGAGATCGCTGGCGAGGTGGTGGAGCTTGGCGAAGGCACTAGTGCATTCCAGCCTGGGGACCGCGTGAATGTCTACTTCTACCTCACTTGTGGCGACTGCCGCTGGTGCAACGTTGGCCGCGAGGACCTCTGCGACAACTATGCTGGCGTCGTAGGCAGTCAGATCAACGGCGGCCTGGCAGAGTACGTCAGCCTGCCGGTCCGGAACCTTAGCCACATACCGCCCAACCTGGATTACGTAGACGCCGCTGTGGCTGCGGACGCCGTTGCCACTCCCCTGCACGTGTTGAGAGAGAGGGCCAAAGTACAGCCCCCGGAAACGGTGCTCATCGTTGGCGCAGGCGGCGGAGTTGGCATCCACATGGTGCAGATGGCCAAGGTGATGGGCACGCGGGTGATCGCGGTGGACATCTCTGAGGAAAAGCTAGCGCTGGCCAAGGAGATGGGCGCCGATGAGATAATCAATTCCCTGGACGCTCCCTTTGAGAAGGAAGCCCGCCGCCTGACGGGTGGTCGGGGCGTCGACGCCATCGTGGAGCTGGTGGGCAGACCAGAGACCATCGAGTCCAGCATCCTCAGTCTGGACAAGGGTGGCCGCATAGTCTACGTAGGTTTCTATGATGACAAGATTGAGGTACCCTTCCGACCAAACTACCTTATGACCAGGGAGATAACCTTCACTGGCTCAAGATACTGCAGCCGACAGGAGTTAGCTGAGGCCACTGAGATGGTGGCTCGCGGACAGATAAAGCCGGTGGTTACGCAAACGTGCGAACTCGAGGAGTCAGAAGAGGTACTGCAAAGCATCCAGCGCATGGAGATGCCAGGACGCGCCTGCGTTGTTTTTAAATAATTATCATGGGCCTGTGGCAAAGCTAAACAAGCACATAGACAAGACTGAAAGGGACAAAATATGAGTATCCAAAACCACAAGGTTATTGCTCTTGAAGAACACTACTCCGACAGGGAGATTGCGGATACGTTCCCACCAGAGGCTCGGCACGGCGGCAAGATACAAGAACGGCTCCTAGACTACAACGAGCTAAGGCTTGCCGAAATGGACGAGGCCGGTGTCGACATGCAAGTTCTGTCCCAGTCCGCACCGTCGTTGCAGAGGCTAGACGGAGAGACGGCAGTACGAATTGCGACCGGGGCCAACGACAGGCTGGCAAAGATCGTTGAAGCCAACCCATCCCGTTTCGCCGCCTTCGCCGCGCTGCCTACCGCAGACCCCAAAGGCGCAGCGGACGAGCTTGAACGCTCGGTGACGCAGCTCGGCTTCAAAGGCGCAATGGTGCACGGTCTGACCAACGGGCTGTTCCTGGACGACAAGCAGTTCTGGCCCATATTCGAAAGGGCACAGGCGCTGGACGTTCCTCTATACCTGCACCCCGCTTCGCCAGACCAGGCGGTCGTGGATCGCTACTATAAGGACTACGTCGAGGACTTCCCTAGCATCCTGGCGGCCACGTGGGGCTTCACTGTGGAGACGGCCACTCAGGCAATTCGCCTGGTACTCTCAGGCGTCTTCGACAAGTATCCCGGCCTGAAGATCATTCTTGGACACATGGGAGAGGGCCTGCCGTTCCTGATGTGGCGCATCGACTTCACGCTGAAGCGCATGGGCAACAAGGTCATGGAGAAGACATACCGGGAGTACTTCTCGGAACACTTTTGGGTAACCACCAGCGGCAACTTCTCCAACCCTGCCCTGCTCTGCACGGTCATGGAGATGGGAATCGACCGCATCATGTTCTCCATCGACTACCCGTTCGTCGAGAACAGTCCCGGCACCGACTGGATTCCCAACATCCCTCTGAGTGAGGAAGACAAAGCCAAGCTCCTGCACGGCAACGTGGAAAGGCTGCTCAAGCTATAGAGCTGTGCAGGTTCGTGATAATCGGGAACAGTAACGCATGGCGGAGGGCCTCTGGTGTCCGTCACACTAATGCGAGAAACCTTGGACTGAAATTCAATCGCAGGTTTGAGCCGGCGCTCCATCCTAAGGATCATTGACAGCACACCCTCAGTTTGCTAGTCTTGCTCGACTGTAATGTTACATTAATCACAATGCGGTGAAGGGGAGTAGTATCGGAGGTACCCGCCCGAGAGAGTCGGCGATAGTGGGAATCCGACGCCAGGACCTCTGAGAACTCGCCCCAGAGCACCCGACCTGAAGGTAGTAGGAGTCACCATGTCGCAGAACATATCCATGGTACAGTGGATAATTCGTTCTGCGGAATTGGTACTACTTCCCAACTAACATATAAGGTCGGGCGGTTGGCTCCGTTATAGCCTTTGAGTGGTCTCGATGTTATCGGGACAAATTGGGTGGTACCACGAGACATAACGTCCCGTCCCTTTAGTTGGGCGGGATTTTTTTATTGCATTTTTTCTTGGTCCAAGGCCAATACCCTGGGCGTTTATCGAAGGTACAAGTATGTTGGAGGACTACACAAAATGAAGATGACTGGCGGCCAAATGGTCTGCGCGAGCCTTATCCGAGAGGGCGTAGATGTGATATTCGGCCTCCCTGGCGGCGCGATACTGCCGCTCTACCAGACTCTGCCTGAGTTCCCTGAGCTAAGGCACATTCTGGTGCGCCACGAACAGGGCGCAGCGCACGCGGCAGACGGCTACGCCCGGGTAACAGGCAAGCCAGGAGTTGCATGGGCCACGTCGGGTCCCGGTGCGACTAACCTAGTTACAGGCATCGCCACCGCGCAGATGGACTCGGTGCCGCTCGTCGTAATCACAGGGCAGGTGGGGCGTGCAGCCATTGGCACCGACGCTTTCCAGGAGTGCGACATCACGGGCATTACGCTTCCGATTACCAAGCACAACTACCTTGTTATGACGGCGGAGGAGATTCCTCAGGTTATTAACGAGGCATTCCATATCGCCAACACCGGCCGACCAGGACCAGTCCTTGTCGATATTCCCAAGGACGTCTTCACGGAGATTGGTGAGTTCAACTACCCGGAGAAGCTGAACCTACCCGGCTACAAGCCCAATCTGGACCCGCACATGGGCCAGGTGAAGAGGGCCGCGCAGCTGATCAACGATGCTGAGCGCCCGGTGATTCTAGCCGGCCACGGCATAATCCTGTCCAAGGCCTACGACGAGCTACTGGAGCTGGCCGAGAAGGCTCAGATTCCGGTGGTTACGACGATGCTGGGCGTCAGCTGTTTCCCGACCAGCCATGTGCTGTACTCGGGCTGGCCTGGAATGCACGGCATGGCATATGCCAGCCTGACGCTAGAGGAGGCCGACCTTATTATCGCCCTGGGCATGCGGTTCGACGACCGTATCACGGGTAACACGGCGACCTTCGCCCCCAATTCCAAGAAGATTCACGTCGACGTGGACCCATCCGAGATCGGCAAGAACATACAGGTTGACGTGCCGATCGTGGGTGACGCCAAACGAGTGCTCACGGCGCTGAACAAGCAAGTGAAGCAGAACACACACCTGGACTGGGTTAACCACGTTCACGATCTCAGACGAGACCATCCTCTGGTTGGCAGCGACAACAACGACCGCAAGTTGGAGATGCGCTACATCATCCAGGAGATCTCCGAAGCGACGAACGGGGACGCGGTAATAGTGACGGGCGTCGGCCAACACCAGATGTGGGCCGCCCAGTACTACCCGTTCAACCAGCCTTGCTCGCTGATCTCTTCCTGTGGCTCAGGTGCAATGGGATTCGAGGTGCCGGGTGCCATGGGCGCACAAGTTGGCGCTCCCGACAGGGTAGTCTGGTCCATCGCTGGTGACGGCGGCTTCCAGATGACCATGGTTGAACTGGCCACGCTGGTTGAGAACAACATACCTGTGAAGTTCGCCATTATGAACAACAACTGCCTGGGCATGGTCCGGCAGTGGCAGGATTTTTTCTATGAGAAGAACCACGTTGCCACTGTGTATAGCGCCAACCCAGACTTCGTAAAGCTTGCGGAGGCCTTCGGCATGTTAGGCCTTCGTGTCACAGACAAGAAGGAAGTGCGGGCGGCAGTAGACAAGGCTATGTCGCACGACGGTCCCGTTGTCATAGACTTCGTAGTAGAGCAGGACGACAACGTCTACCCAATGATTCCTGCCGGCATGGCCGTTAGTGAGCTGATCGAAGAGCCACGACCTGGTACTCAACCCAATACCCAGCCCAATACCCAGGAGGTGCGTGGGTGAACGTTAACGGAGTATCCAACAGACATACCATCACGGCCCTGGTAGAAGACAAGCCCGGTGTACTTAACAGGGTTACAAGCATGTTCCGACGACGGGGCTTCAACATCGCCAGTCTAGCCGTCGGTCACAGCGAAATACCGAATCTGTCGCGCATGACCTTCGTTGTGGAGGGTGACGACAAGGTTGTCGACCAAGTTACCAAGCACCTGCACAAACTGATCGATGTAATAAAGGTTTCCGACATTTCGAAGGACAATGCCGTGACTCGTGAGTTGGCCCTGGTCCGCGTGAAAGCCAACGTGCAGTCCCGCAGCGAGATCATGCAGATAGTGGACCTATTCCGCGCCAACATCATTGACGTGTCGCCGGAGACACTGATCGTCGAAGTGGTAGGCGACGAGGACAAGATCGACGCTCTTCAAAACCTGCTGCGATCCTTCGGTATTCAGGAGGTCATGCGCACTGGCTCTGTCGCTATGAGTCGGGGCATGGATAGCGCCTTTGAAACCAACGGTAACAAGAGCACTAAATCGGCCAAGCCCGTAATCATGGATACTGGAAGCGTATAGACGCAGATTTCAGTTGTCAACAGCCAGTGTTCAGTCCATAATAGGCTGGCTGATTACTAAAAATTCATAGCTGGCAGCAATTATTGAAACAATTTGGAGAGTGAGCCAACATGGCCAAAATGTATTACGAAGCTGACGCCGATATGTCCTTGATAAAGGACAAGAATATTGGAATTATCGGCTACGGCAGCCAGGGGCACGCACATGCCCTAAACCTTAAAGACAGCGGATTGAATGTCATGGTTGGCCTGTACGAGGGCAGCAAGAGCTGGCCCAAGGCAGAGGCAGAGGGCCTGAAGGTCGGCACCGTCGCTCAGACCGCCGAGGCATCAGACATCATTATGATGCTGATACCCGACCACCTGCAGGCGGAGATTTATAAAGAGTCCATTGAGCCCTATATGCTGCCCGGCAAGACGCTAATGTTTGCCCACGGTTTCTGCATTCACTACGAGACCATCAAGCCACCAGAAGGCGTGGACATCTCCATGATGGCACCCAAGGCACCAGGGCACCGCGTGCGCGAGGTCTTCACAAGAGGCTCGGGCGTGCCGGGTCTGGCCGCGGTTTTCCAGGACGCCACAGGCAAAGCCCACGACGTGGCAGTTGCATATGGTCGGGGCATTGGCTGCACCAGGGCCGGCGTGCTGGACAGCACATTCAAAGAGGAGACAGAGACTGACCTCTTCGGTGAGCAGGCAGTGCTTTGCGGAGGCGTCACGGCACTGGTCAAGGCCGCTTACGAGGTATTGGTCGAGGCTGGATACGAGCCAGAGTCTGCGTATTTCGAGTGCATGCACGAGCTCAAGCTAATCGTGGACCTGATGTATCAAGGCGGCATGGGTTACATGCGCTACTCCATCAGCGACACAGCGGAGTTCGGCGACTACACCAGCGGCCCCGTGGTCATCGATGAAACCGTTAAGGAGCGCATGAAGGGAATACTGGACCGCATTCAGGACGGCAGCTTCGCCCGCCAGTGGATAACAGAGAACGACGAGGGCAGGCCTACCTTCTACCAGTTGCGGGAGGAGAACGCCAACCATCCCATAGAGAAGGTCGGCGAAGAGCTTCGAGGCATGATGTCCTTCCTTAATGATGGGGACTGACCAGACATGAAACAGCCCAGATCAGACCATCATGATGATAGGCCGCCAAAGCGCCGGACCTTTCTTCGCAACATGTTGGGGCCTAATACCATAAAGAACTACATAATTTGGGCAGTTCTCATTGGGATAGCTTTTATCCTTATTCCATTCCTAAAAGGTTAGATGAAGGACCAGGCCAAACCGTACAGAAATCATCAGGAGCAACAATGGATAGCGAAGAGGTATACCACGTAGTTCGCCATAATGGGCGGGGCCTGGCTGGGCTCGTTCAGGCGGACTACGTTGTCCTTGGCATTTATTAATTACTAATTACTGAAAACCTAAAACTCACTTTCAGGAGCAGATAATGCCAAACGACAAGGTAATAATTTTCGACACAACGCTGAGAGACGGCGAGCAGTCCGCAGGCATAGGCCTGACCACCAACGAGAAGATGGAGATCGCCAAACAGCTTGATAGGCTGGGCGTCGATGTCATCGAAGCGGGCTTCGCTGCCAGCTCTCCTGGCGACTTCCAAGCCGTGCAGGCCATCGCACGCGAGGTCCGCAGGCCCATCATAGCCTCGCTCGCTCGTTGCGTACTGCCAGACGTTGACGCCGCATGGGAGGCCATCAAAGAGGCCGAGCATCCCAGGATTCACGTCTTCATCTCCAGTTCTGACGTACAGATAATGCACCAGCTCCGGCGCAACCCGGAAGAGGTCATGGACATGGCCGTCGCCGCGGTCGAGCGGGCCAAGAGCTACTGCGACGATGTGGAGTTCTCGCCCATGGACGCCACCCGAACGGACATGGACTTCCTCTACAAGATGCTGGAAGGTGTCATTGCCGCCGGTGCCAATACGATAAATATTCCCGACACAGTGGGCTACATTTACCCGTGGGAGTTCAGGGAACGACTACGCCTCATCAAGGAGAACGTACGGAACTTCGATCAGGTTGTGCTCAGTGTGCACTGCCATAACGATCTAGGTCAGGCCGTCAGCAACAGCCTAGCAGCCGTCGTCGAAGGCGCACGCCAAGTCGAAGGTTGCATCAACGGCCTTGGCGAGCGCGCTGGTAACGCCGCTCTGGAAGAGGTCATCATGGGCCTTGAGACACGCAAGGACATGTATGGCGTCGATACCAACATCGATACACGACAGATCTACCGCACCAGCAAACTGGTCAGCGATATCACCGGATTCGCGGTGCAACCCAACAAGGCCGTGGTAGGAGCCAACGCGTTCAGACACGCCTCCGGCATCCACCAGGACGGCATTCTAAAAGAGCGCTCGACATTCGAGATCATGGACCCGCAGTCCATTGGCTGGCCTAGCAACGAACTGGTGCTGGGCAAGTTAAGCGGAAGAGCCGGCCTGCGCTCTCGCCTGGAGGAGCTTGGTTATAACCTGGAGCAGGACGCGCTGAACGAAGCTTTCGAAGCCTTCAAGCTTCTTGCCGACCGCAAGCCCGAGGTCACGAATACAGACCTTGCCTCTCTGATGTCCAGTCAGCGCCGCACCGTCGACGTCCCTACAATCTATAAGTTAGAGCACGTACAGGTCTCTTGCGGCAATCGAGACATCCCTACCGCCACTATTACCATTGTGGACCCGGAGGGCCGATCTCTGACCGACGTTGCCACTGGCACTGGACCTGTTGACGCTGTGTACAAGGCGATCAATCGCATGGTCAATGTTCCCAACACGCTGACCGAGTATCGTGTCGACGCCGTCACCGAGGGAATCGACGCCCTGGGCGACGTAACGATTCGTATCGAGAAAGATAGCAAGGCCTATGTAGGCAGGGGCTCCGATATGGACATCATCGTGGCCAGCGCCATGGCGTACATGAACGCGCTGAACCGTCTACTGGCCACAGAGAGCACCCGACCCGCTGCGGAGGTACCCACCTCTTAGCCGAAGTTAGCATGAACTAATGCAATTAAGGGGCACGCACGTCGTGCCCCTTACAAATACGAAAAAATCCGACAGCGAGGTTAGTTTAGAAGATGGCGCCCAAAACTATGTTTGAGAAACTCTGGGACAGTCACGTAGTTCACGAAGAGGAGGGACAACCGACTGTACTCTACGTAGACCTTCATCTGGTTCACGAGGTCACCTCACCGCAGGCCTTTGACGGCCTACGCATGAACAACCGCAAGGTCAGGCGGACCGATCTGACGATCGCAACGGCCGATCACAACACGCCTACGTGGGAGCTGACGCGTCCGATCACCGATTCCATTGCCAAAGCACAGCTTGATGCGCTGGACAAGAACTGCGATGAGTTTGGCATAACTCTGTTCGACAGGTTCAGCCCTCTACAGGGCATCGTGCACGTTATTGGACCAGAGCAGGGTTATACCCAGCCGGGCAAAGTCATCGTTTGCGGCGACAGCCACACCTCCACTCACGGAGCCTTCGGAGCCTTCGCCATGGGAATCGGGACATCTGAAGTCGAGCACGTTCTGGCTA
>CAUZQF010000008.1:0-22800 GCA_963581905.1 Dehalococcoidia bacterium | reverse complement strand
ACAGTTCATTTTGAGTGTTCATCACGAAAGGCCCACGCCACGCGATCTGCTCTCGTATAGGCAGGCCGCCCAGGAGCAGCGCCTCCATATGCGGAAGGCCGTTGTCCTGTTTCGAGTCGCTGTACAGGCTAACCTGTTCGCCCTCACCCAGCACCGCAAGCTGCCCCTCGTGTATGGGCTGACGGTCTGGCCCAACGGAGCCTTTGCCCGCGAGGACGTAAATCATCGCGTTGAAATTAGCCGGCCATGGCACCTGTAATCTGGCGCCGGGACTGATGCTGACATGAGCATACGTGATGGGCGTGTGAGTGCTGCCCGGTCCCTTGAAGCCCGCCAGTTCCCCAGCGATTAGCCGCACCATAGCGCCGCCGTCGTCAGAGGCGAGCAGAATGGAGCTATCGGCCTTCAGGTCCTGGTACTGTGGCGGAGTCCACTTTAGCTTGCTGGGTAGGTTCACCCACAGCTGCACGCCGTGGAACAGGCCGCCCTTCTTGAGCAGAAGCTCTGTGGGCATCTCCGAGTGAACGATGCCAGCCCCTGCCGTCATCCACTGAGTCGCGCCGCCGGTGATCACTCCGCCACCGCCATTGGAGTCCCGGTGTTCCAGTTCGCCGTCCAACATGTACGTCACAGTCTCGAAACCGCGATGGGGATGGTCGGGCGCACCCTTTGCCTCTCCCGGCGAGTACTCCACTGCTCCCATATGGTCCAGCAGTAAAAAAGGGTAGGCCAGAGCCAGGTCGATCTCCGAGAAGGCTCGTCGCACCTCGAAGCCCTCGCCCTCAAGAAACTTGGGGGCGCTGACGATCTTTTGGACCGGCCTTTCCCTTGCGCTCTTGTCCGGCAGCACGGGAATGCGGGGAAGCACTGTTACATCATCTACATAAACGGCAGGCATTGATCACCTCTTGAAATCCTTGAAAGCATTGGACGAGTATAATAGTTGTCTAAGCAATCATAATGCATTTGGACTTGTAGTGGGGCATTTAAATGTCTGTTTGATGATATTGCGGGTAATGTGGACGCCTGCCATGTTATTATTGCTTTCAAATTTCCCTGGGAGCGTAGTAGAAAATGCAGATTACCTCACGAGCACCCGTCCTCATTGATGCGGTGATTCCAAGAGAATGGGCACAGGCTCGTGTTCAGCAGCTGGCGATGGACTTTGCTCTAATGGCGGGATTCGCCTGGTTCGTGGCCCTTTCGGCGCAGATAGCGGTGCGCCTGCCCTGGACTACTGTTCCTATTACCGGACAGACCTTCGCCGTGCTGGTGGCAGGCGGCGCTCTGGGAGCCAAACGAGGGGCCGGTGCTCTGATCATCTACATGCTCATGGGAATGGCTTTCATACCGGTGTTCGCGCCTCCCGCCAGCGCGCTGGCAATGGACGGCACCTGGGGTGTGCACTTCATATTCCCCTGGCTGGGCAACGCCGGACTGCCATGGGCCATATCAAGCGGCGGTTACATCGTTGGATTCATACTGGCCGCGTACCTAACTGGTCTTCTGGCTGAGCGCTCTTGGGACCGCAAGTCATGGGGTTCCCTGGCCATGCTGGCTGGCAACGCCGTCATATACATACCCGGCCTGCTGTGGCTGTACTTCCTCATCGCCACCAACTGGGTCCCTGCTGGTGCGCCGCAGCCAATTGGCGAGTACATCGCCGGCGACACAAACTGGGGCAAGACCCTGATCGGCGGACTTTACCCGTTCATTATCGGCGACCTGATGAAGCTCTACGCAGCATCGCTGGTGTTGCCTGGAGCCTGGGCGCTGGTGAAAAGGCTGAAAAAAGAATAATTCCCAGGGTAGCTACTTTTATAGCCCTGTCTTTAGCTATTCTCTTGCTGGTTGCGTGCGGTTCAAGGCCCGAAGGCACGCTGGATGTCCGAGTAGATGTAGGCCCCATGCCCCAGCCAGGGTTCGTTGCCGTCGATTTTCCGAAGCGTTTCTTCGAACCGCTGGAGTTAGTAATCACCGAGGTAGTGGGTAAGGAACGCCTGAAGGTATTTCAGATAGGCGATTACGCTTCCAATTCACTAACGCCGGAGTTCTTTCAGAACATATTTGCCTTGAAACCAGGGAGTTACATCGCCGACGTTGCCCTGGAAAGCGGCGACACTAGCTCAGGCCTTCCCGTGCAGTTCGAGGTCGTGTCCGGTGAGCTAAAGGAAGTACTTATCAATATAGAGATGGGTAGGTAGAGGCTGCGAGTCTATGAGGCATCGGCTTTCCTTCGAGCGCAAGACGCCCCACTACGCAAACGGTCATGACCTGAATTGATGGCTGGTGTTAAACACTAGCGCCCGTCTGCTGTTTAGTAGGTTTTTTGGCAATGAACATTGTTCGTCCATCCGGTACCAACTGGCTAACGCTGCCTATTATCATGCTGGTCATTCCACTAGGAGCGGCGCATGTCAGCACCGTAGCTCCCTTTATTAATGAGATGTCAGCCGACCTCAACGTGTCTGTTAGTCTTGCGGGTCAGCTCGGTACTGCTCAATTCATTGGCGCGCTGGTATCTGCCATTGCTCTGATTCCGTTCATATCTCGAATTCAGTTACGGCAGGCGCTGTTCTGGTCTGCGGCAGTGCTCGCCGTTTCCACTTTCGTTACCGGTTTGGGAGTGTCATTCGCTGTAATGTTTGCCGCCAGACTCGTGGCGGGCCTTGCCGCTGGCATTGCAATGGCAGGTGCGTATGCTGCGATGGGTCGAGCCTGGCCCGATGTGGATGAGCGAAACAAAAAGATGGGATTCCTGGTGGCGGCTCTTTCCGGAGGACCTGGTGTTCTTGCTCCGGTAATGCGCCTGATTGCAGAACCGACCAGTTGGCAGGTGGCCACAATTGTGTTTGCGATATTCGTTGGGCTGATTGCTCTTCTGGTGCTGGTGGCCCTGCCTCGGCTCGAGGGATCATCTACAGGAGAAGGAGCTTCTCTGTCGGCCCAGATGTCCACTTCCGTCAAGGTAATTCTTTTGCCTGGGATCAGGCCATTGCTAGCCATCAGGATGTTGGTGTGGATGGCTGCGGGTATATCTCTGTTTTACTTTCCGGCGTTTTTCATTGGTGAATATCCTGTAAAGGAAGCTTGGCTCGGTCCGGCCTACGCCTTCATATCGCTGGGAGGTTTCATGGCGGGTTCACTGGCTAATGTTGTCCTGCTATCTCGAGTTAAGGGTCCAGTTAACATTCTGTGGCCGGCCGGACTAGTCTTTCCACTTGGCGCAATTGCCTTTGCATTTATCACACCGAATCCCGCAATCACTATCGCAATATTTGTCGTCTGGGCATTCGTGTTTGGGCTTAGCATTCCAAATTGTATTAACCTTCTTTACGTTTTCGCTGCAGATAAACAGGGCGCGGCGGTATTCACGGATGGAGCGTTTCAACAGGTTGCCGCACTAATGGGAACGACTCTTGGAGGTCTAGCCATAGCTCTAGCGCCTGAATTCTTTGGCTGGAAGTTACTCATCGCCTTTATCGGACTGGCTACTCTAATTCCGTTGGTTTTGGTAGTACGTCAGGCCAAGGTCAGTGCGGCTGGACTGGTTGATGGCTGAATATGATTTAATGGACGAAATCCTATCTGCTTTGAGCAGGGACCGCGCCATAGATATCGGTGCCAGAACAGGCAAGGGCGCTGGTAAAGTGTGATGAGAGAGGTCCAGAAGTGACTTGGAATTTCCCGACTGATAGGCTGGAGAAACGTCAGGCGCTTTTAGATGCAGTCGAGAGCGTTCGTGCCGTCGTGTTGTCTTGCGCCGACGATGCTGAAGAACAAGCGACTTTGCCGCAGGCCTCTGTCGACGCCCTGGAACAGGCAGGCCTTTTCGCGCTGAAGCTACCCACCGAGTTTGGCGGGGCAGAGGCCGATCCTGTGACTCAGATAGAAGTCATAGAGGCCATGGTAATGTATGACTCGGCGGCGGCGTGGGGCATGATGATCGGCGCAACCAACATTGCCTTGCCCGCTGTCATGCTGCCCGATGAGGCGGTGGCGCAGATATTCGCAGGCGGTAATGTTCCGAGAGCAGCGGGAGTTGGTATGCCTTCGGGAGTGGCGATGCCTGTCAACGGGGGCTATGTGGTAAGCGGACGTTGGAGGTTCGCCAGCGGAATCAAGCACTCCCAATGGCTCTCCGCGGGTGTTCGTGTGGAGGATGGAATGTCTGGTTTGTCGGAGATACGCAGGGTTGTGTTCCCGACGGAAAAGGCAAGAATAGCGGATGACTGGCAGGTGTCTGGACTCAAAGGAACAGGGAGCAATGGCTTCACTGTAGGAGACCTATTTGTGCCGGAAGAGTTCACCTGGCTGATGTCAGACCCTCCCCGACGAGGCGGCGCGATATACCTTCTCGGCCGGTCTGGATTCGTCGCAAATGAGCATGCAGCCATTGCCTTGGGACTGGCCCGTCGCGCCCTCAATGCCATCGTCGAACTGGCGCAAAGCAAGCTGCGCGGATCGACGAGCAAGACTCTAATCGCAGACCGAGCATCTTTTCAGCGGGCGATAGGCGAGTCCGACCTGCGCCTGCGAGCCGTCAGGGCGCTGGTAATGGAGACATTCGAGAGTGCTTGGGACGTCGTCTGCCAGGGAAGTGCGCCGGACCCACAGCTGCAGACTCAGATGCGAGGGTGCGCCACGTTGGCCACGGACGTAGCCGTCGAGGTGACATCTATGGCCTTTCGTTACGGCGGAGGCGAGGCCCTTTATATGGGCGGCGAACTGCAGCGGTGCCACCGGGATATGGATGCCGCGGCTCAGCATATTTTCGTCAGCGATGTCGTGTACGAGAATCTCGGCAAGTTCGCCCTCGGCCTGCCTGATGTCGTCGATATGACTGGGGATGTGCGCTGAGGCCCCAATTGTGGTTTACTACAGCCCACGTTTGATGTCCTCGCCAGAGTTCAATCCTCGAAGCTGAGCGGTTCAAGGGCAAATCCTTTTAATGCTAGAGATATAAAAACATGGGCTGGTCTATTCATCAACCGGTTGGACTCATTCACTACTCACCGTCTCTCTCATATAGAGGCTACACACTATTTTCAACTAACAGAGGCAAGCACGCTACACTGATCGACATGGAGGGCAGGATCTGTCATCGATGGACCAGCGATGAAGGCATTGGCTACGCGTACCTCCTTCCCAACGGTAACCTGTTGTGCAGAACGGGTCCTGAGACTGAAACCGACATCGTCAACGGACTGGGCGGTTCTTCGTCAGCGCTGCTGGAACTCGACTGGGAGGGCAACGTCGTCTGGAGCTATAGAAACCCCTTGCTTCATCACGACTTCGAGCGGCTACCGAACGGCAACACCCTGGTGCTGCTTTGGGACGCCATGTCCAAAGAGTTCAGTAGTCGTGTCAAAGGCGGCTACGAGTCCGAAGACGACCCTGACGAGATGCTGGGGGACAACATTGAGGAGATCACGCCGGATGGTACCTCTGTGTACAAGTGGCGCAGTGAGGACCATTTCGATCTTGACGAAGACGTAGTGTGTCCGCTGGAAAACAGGCGCGAGTGGGGACACGGCAACTCGCTGAACGTAACGCCTGATGGCGATTTCGTTGTGAGCTACAGGCGCACCAACACGGTAGGCATCGTGGACAAGGCCACCGGGGCGTTCAAGTGGAAGTGGGGTCCCAACGAAATCGCTCATCAGCACAATCCGACCCATCTGGATAATGGCAACATACTGATCTTCGACAATGGTGCGCATGGTCGTGGCAACGGCGCTTCCCGAATTGTTGAGGTCAACATAGAGTCAAACGAGATCGTATGGCAATTCGCGGGTAGCCCGCCGCCGTCTTTCTATAGCTTCAACATCAGCAGCGCCCAGCGACTGCCCAACGGGAACACCCTAATTTGCGAGGGAGCACCGGGGCGTATGTTTGAAGTATCGTCCAACAAGAATATCGTGTGGGAATACATTAACCCGTTTTTCGTCCTGGACCCCCGCTCAAACGGGAACGCCAATGCGACATTCAGGGCCCACAGGTATGGCCCGGAGCATCCGGCTTTGCAGGGAAAGAACCTTGACCCCAAGAATTATGAGACGCTTAATCATCTCTATGCGCCCGGCGTAGGTTAAGGCCGGAAAAGGTCAAAAGGCAAAGGAGAATAGAATGGCAACTGACTCATCAGTGAAGCTCAAAATTGTTCAGCTGGACCACATTGTCATAAGAGTGAAAGACATTGAAGGCGCCATCAAGTTCTACACAGAGATACTGGGACTGGAGCCCCTGCGCGTCGATGAGTTCAGGTCTGGAGAACTGCCTTTCCCCTGCGCCAGGATAAACAGCGAGACGATCATTGACCTGAAGCCTTGGCCAGACGAGGAGCCGGTGAGAGACGGGCGTCGGAATCTGGACCACTACTGCCTGGTGCTGGAGCCAACCGACATGAACCAGCTTTCCAGCCACTTGCGCGAGCAGGGAGTTACCGTAAACAGCGAAGTGCCGGTCCAGCGCTCAGGTGCCCGGGGAATGGCCACCTCGATCTACATTGAGGACTGGGAAGGCAATCAGATCGAGTTGCGACACTATTAAGCCTCGGGGATATTTTCGTATATTCGTAGCAAGAAACTCAATTGGCAACCGCCAACTTAATATCCCCTGGATCCCGCGCCACTGTCCAGCATAGCCGTCACGGCGTCCTTAACAGCAATAGTCGCATCCACCGATACCATCACGTCGGAGTCGCGCTTCTTGCCCGCAGCGTGTATCTTCGCCAGGCCCTCTTCCGTTACCTTCAGGCATTCAGGTTGATCTGGTAATCCTGGGAAGCCCATGGACTGCGCCAGGTCGTTAGGCCCACCGGCGAAGACCTCAATGCCATCCACACTCAGAATTTCGTCCAGGTTGTTGTAAGCGGTGATACTCTCCAACTGAGGCATGATGAGAAGCTCGTCGTTCGTTCGGTCCATCATAGCCCTCAGGTCGGTTTCGAATCCAAACCGAGTGACCCGCTTGCTGGTATAGCTGCGAAGACCGCGTGGCGCAAAGTAGCAGTACTCCACCAGCTTCTCCGCCTGTTCCTTGGTCTCCAGATTGGGTATGGTGATGGCCCTCATGCCTCGATCCAGGTAGTTGAGAATGTTGCTCTGTATCTGGTCTGGTACTCGCATGGCCGGAGTGACACCCCAGCCGTCGCACATGCGGCAGAACCGGTCAATGGTCTCAGGAGTTGTAGGCGCATGCTGCCCATCGTAGCTCACGAAGTCGAGCCCCATCACCCCGGCAAGCTCGATAATCTCATCTGAGTAGAAACTCAGCGCGATACCGACAGCCTTTTCACCACGTCGCATTTTTTCAATGATCTTATTCACCGGCATTTTCTCTGTCCTCCGAATAGATATTTTGGGTAGATTAGAGTAGTGGTCTATGCGGGTTGGACCAGCTCGATCAGCACATCATCGGGCCCCTCAATGTAGGCGAGGCGCGCCCCGCTGTCGACTTGCGTAAGCGGCAACACGATACGAATGCCGGCGCCTTCCAGTCTGGATAGTTCGGCCTCCAGGTCCTCTACGTCGAACCCAAAATGCTCAAGACCCAGCCTGTTCAGCTCGGCAACGGCGCGCTGGTCGGACGTACCCGCTGGCTTAGAGGAGATGTTGAGCCGGCAAGGTCCTCCGACTTCCATACCCACGGTTATCGTGCCGGGCATGACCTTTTGCTCTGAGATAATCTTGGCGTTGAAATACTGCACATACCACTCCGCCGACTTGCGCGGGTCCGACGCCCGGATGTGCACATGGTTGATTCTGTACTGCATGATGTAGCTCCTGAAAAGAATGGGCACATGCTAGCACAGCGAAGTTAAGACTAATAAATGGCCTCAGGCCACACTCTCCAGCCATTGAAGAAAGACAACTACGAACCCGCTCAAGGTTGCGACTGCCACGCCTGTAGTCCCTGCAATTGTAAGAATCTGCTTGTAGCTGGGAATTTCAGCAGGCAGAGCCACAGAAGATCGTCCCAGCCTTATCAGCGAGAACACCAGCCTGAACTGCATTTGCATAAGGTTGGACACAAGCCCGGTTGATGTCGCCAGAGCATTACGGCGCAACCCCTCGCGACCTACAATTCTGAGGTTTTTATATTCGGGTTATCGACGGTGGCCTAAGCAGGCTGAGGTTGTTAGTCCTCTTCGCATTCGAATTTGAGCGGGTCTTTGGCACGTGTAGATACGGTTACGGAGTTTGCCGTAGCGGTCAGCCCGTTATTGTAGACGTAAAAATGATTGCGTAATAAGGCGTCACTTAGAGTATCGGGAATATTCTTATTTGTTTTAGTGCGGCCACTCTGATAGTAGCGCGGATTCAATTTGAATAGGCTTATGCGCTCTTGTTCATAAAGACGTGCTAGTTCGCTGGCCGGGGTTACAACTGTCACGGTCTTAAAGCTTACATCTCTCGCCTCGACGACCATTAAGTGGTTGGAATTAACCTCAGTCCCGAATGTGACCTGCGAACGAATATTTGTTCCTGCAGTCGCGGCGAAATCTTCAATGTCAAAAACGTTAACCTCGGCATCGAACTGTCTCCCGTCCAGTTTTAAACCTTTGTGGCTCAGGTCCCGTGCTCTGTCTTTTACATTTTTAGTAGCGAGCCTTGAAGTCACTAGCCAAATTTCGAAGACGAAGTTTCTTGAAGTGTCGGAAAGAAGCCCGTCAAGAGTGAATGCTCGGTCTTTGATCTCCCTATTTGAGGTGTTCCTGACATTTGAAGACGACTCAAATAAGAGCTGAAAATTCGTAAATAATTTATCTAGATCATCTGGAGATGAGTTTGTGTCCTTCGACTTTATTAAGGTTACCCTGGTGATTTCGTCATCAACGAAGGTATGCCAACCATCAATCCCCTTGTCGTCGGCTCCATCGGTGGCGCCAACGAATTCGATTTCAACGTCGGATAAATTCAGGTCCCCAAGTATCTGCTCTACTGCAAAATTCCTAAATGCTTGATCATCAGTTGATACTTTGTCTTTCCATACCTCGATAAAGGTCTCTACGGTATTCTTAGCATCAAATATCCGGTCAGCATTGGTCGTCATATTGGAACTCTCCATTGCAGAATCTCTGTTGTGTCCAGACACTTATTCTAAATCCAGTATATTGGATTTCACAGGCCACACATGTTGTTTTTGTAGGTTGGGTACGAACAGGAAGTTTGCCGTGACTAATCATTTCCCCCTACCCACGTCCCAGGAACGGCATGCCCAGTGGCAGGACCATGGCGCTGTAGAAATTGACGCCGTCCGGGAGGGCGGCCATGGCCAGGGCTGCTGCGCCGACGTCGTCTACGCTCATCATGGGCTCAGTATGGAAGCGGTCGTGGGCGCGCTTCTCAACTGCCACGTTACCCGGATTCAGACAGCTCACCGCTATGTTGTGCTCCCGACCCTCCAGCGCGGCCACATGGGTCAGGCCAATCACGCCGCTCTTCGTCGCGCCGTAAGAGGCCGTGTTTGGACGCGGCACGTAGGCTGCAGTGCTGCCGATGTTGATGATCTTGCCGCCGCCCTGAGGCTTCATGATTTTCATTGCCTCACGACAGCACAGGAACACGCCGGTCAGGTTTACGGCAACCACGCTCTGAAACGACTCCAGCGTCATCTCGTCCAAAGGGGCAGACGCCTCCACACCCGAGTTGTTGACCGCGATGTCCACGCGCCCGTGCCGGCTGAGGGTGCCGGTGAACAGGCTGATGACCTGGGCCTCGTCGGTGACGTCCGTTGGCATGACGTCCACCGTGCCGCCATTGGAGCTTAACTCCGCTGCAGTCTTCTCCAGAGCATCCTTGTTGCGGGAGGCGATCACCACTGTCGCGCCCTCGTTCACGAAGGTCCTGGCGATGCCCTTGCCCACGCCCGTCGCGCCTCCGGTTATGATGGCGACTTTTCCGTCTAGCTTGCCCATGCCCTGGCCTCCGTAACCAAACCTTTTATTTTGAATTCAAAGCTGTCCTGAGGTGCTCTATCGAAATGTTTCCGCCGCTCATTACCAGCGCGACCTTCTTGCCGCGCAACCGGTCTTTGATCTTCAGCGCGCCAGCTAGCGATGCCGCCCCGGCGTGCTCAGTCAGGTTGTGAGTCTTCTCCAGGTGCGTCACTACAGCCCGGTCCATCTCGTCGTCGGTCACCAGAACGAAGTCATCCAGCACGTCCTTCAAAATGGCCTGTGGCAGTTCATAGCCCATGCCGGTGGCCAGTCCCTCGGCCTTACTGGTCATAGGCGCTTCTTCCAGCTTGCCGCTCTTCCATGACAGGTAGCCCGCCTGAGCACGCTCGGCCTGCACCGCGATAACCTGGATTGCGGGATTGATGCTCTTGGCCACGATGCCTACACCGCTGGCTCCGCTGCCGCCGCCCAACGGGACGATAATGACATCCACGTCGGGTAGGTCTTCCAGTATCTCCAGTGCGTAAGTGCCGACGCCAGCCACCAGGACCGGGTCGTTGACGGCGTGCACGAAGCGATAGCCTTCCTCTTTGGCCAGCCGCTCGGCGTGCTCCCGGGATACGTCGAAATAGGGGCCGTGGTGAATCACTTGTGCGCCCAGGTTCTCCATGGACTCCACCTTGCCGGGATTGGCGCCCTCGGGCACGCACACCACGCACTTCGCTCCGAACAGGCTGGCGGCGTATGCGATGGACTGTCCATGATTGCCCGACGACGCGGTGATAACGCCTCGCGCCTTCTCCTCGTCAGACATTTGAGAGATCAGGTTGATGCCGCCGCGAACCTTGAACGCGCCCAGCACCTGATGGTTCTCGTGCTTCACCCACACCTCGGCGTCCAGAAACTTGTCCAGGCCCAGGTAGTGATGCAGCGGCGTGCGCCAGATGTATGGCTCGATGCGCTTCTTTGCGGCGATAACGTCCTGTAATGTCGGTCGATTAGACAATGGTGTCTCCTGTCAAAAGTGCTGGCATTTTGTGTCTGGCGTCAGTATAAGGTGTGGCCGCGTCCTGTGCTATCATAGCGGCAAATTCCGGCAGGTTATTTTCAGCGTGGAGGGCTATATGACCAGCAATGGCACCGGCGCGAGAGCAAACATCAAGACAGGTAGACAGGCTGTTTATACCAAAGGCGGAGTCGTTTCGTCGCAGTCGCCAATGGCGTCGTCCGCCGGCTTACGGGTGCTGGCCGAGGGTGGCAACGCCTTCGATGCGGCCATAGCCATGGCTGCGGTGGAGGCGGTCACCTGCCCCATGTGGTGCGGCATCGGCGGCGAGCCCTTCATCATTATGTACGAGGCCAAGACGGGCAAGGTCTACGGTCTGAACGGCAGCGGCAAGGCTCCTATGGCTGCCGACCGCGACTACTACACCAGCCGTGGATACAGCACTATGCCTCGCACAGGCCCTCACTCTGCCGCCATCCCCGGCGAGATCGATTCCTACTACGTCATCCAGGAGAAGTTCGGGACCAGATCAGTGG
Organism: Dehalococcoidia bacterium; assembly: GCA_963581905.1. GTDB lineage: Bacteria > Chloroflexota > Dehalococcoidia > Lucifugimonadales > JADFKI01 > Casp-Chloro-G4. The sequence continues at coordinate 11,354 of CAUZQF010000008.1, read as the reverse complement.
CCAGTCTGCTGCAGTACGCTATCGACTATGCCGAGAACGGCTTCGTTCTGTCTGAAAAGCTAGGTGGCATATTTACAAACTCTCTCTCCGCCCTGAACGAGTTCTCCGACACTGCAGCCATATTCACGCGATACGGCACAGCTTTGGGAGCTGGCGATGTTCTTGTGAACAAGGACCTGGCCAAGACGCTGAGGACTGTCGCTGAGCAGGGCCCCGATGTCTTCTATAGAGGAGCCATTGCCAAGGAGATGGTCCGCGCACTTCAGGCGGCTGGCAGCCTGTACACGGAAGAGGAGTTCGCGCAGTACAAGACCAACCTCTACGAAACTCCCATTTCCACTACCTATAGGGGACACACTGTTTACGAGACCAATCCGCCGTCTCAAGGCCTAATTGTTCTTGAGATGCTGAACATCATCGAGGGCTTCGACCTGGCGATCATGGGCTTCTATTCTGCTGACGCGGTACACGTAATGGTGGAGGCCAAGAAGCTGGCGTACGCGGACCGCAACGCCTACATGGGCGACCCCGACTTCGTAGAATCGCCCACGTCCGAGCTGATTTCCAAGGACTTTGCCAAGATGCGACGTCGGCAGATCAACATGGACAAGTCGGTGGGTAATGTTGAGGCTGGTCCTTTGGGCGTCATCATGGCTGGCGGCGACGATACCACCTACTTCTGCGTGGTGGACGGCGAGGGTAACGCGGTCTCCATGATCCACAGCCTGTCAGACGGCTTCGGCTCTAGGTTCGTAGCGGGGAACACAGGCGTTCTACTGAACAACCGTATCGGTCGCGGCTTCTCTCTTGTAGAGGGCCATCCCAACGTCATCGAGCCGGGCAAGAAGACCATGCACACGCTGAACGCCTTCATGGTTATGAACGAGGACAGGCCCTACATCGTCGCGGGCACACCCGGCGGTGATCGACAGGTTTCCTGGAATGTTCAAATGATTTCGAACGTTATCGACTACGGCATGGGTGCGCAAGAGGCCTTGGAGGCGCCCTGCTGGAACTCCTGGCCCGGCACTGATCCCGCAAACATCTCCGACCCCGTAGTCGTGGAGCTTGAGCCGGGAATGACAGACGTAGAGCTGGCCAAGCTGGAAGCCAAGGGCCACGCCATCAAGCATATCGAAGTGCGTCCAGGATCGACCAAGCTCATCCTTATCGACCCGGACACAGGCGTTCGTATGGGCGCATCTGATCCTCGTACCGATGGCCATGCCTCGGCGCTGTAGGGGTTAGTTTTTAGTTGGCAGTTATTAGTATTTCGCTTTCAATATGGCATTTGTTGGAATTCGGTAGCAGTTCAGAAATTACCGGATGAACATCTTCTTTGATGTGGACTACACTATTCTCGGAGCCGACGGCAGCATGCGGCCCGACACTGAAGAGACGTTTCAGAAGCTGATTGCGGACGGGCATCTCGTGTACGTCTGGTCAGGCGTGGGCATACGAACGGCAGAGGTCCGGCGGCTGGGTCTTGAGAGCTACGTGTCGGACATTTTCCAGAAGCCCATCGAAGACTTCGAGGAGGGCCTGGTCACGTGGGGCGTTACGACAAGGCCAGACTTTGTGATTGACGACCACCCGGAGATTGTGCGGAACTACAGTGGCTTTCTTTGCAGCCCTTACTTTTGGCGCAACGCCAAAGACACCGAGATGAAGGAAATCTACCAGGTCATTGCCGATGTCATAGCCACCGGCGCTTCGGACCACGAGGCGTACAAGCCCGGCCTCTAGGAGTTGGTGATTTCTATTGAATTTCTAATTGCTGTCTTATTCGCATGTCATTCCGAGCCGGTGCGAGGAATCTAGCACGTACTGCTGGTTTTGGAGGCAATCGCCTTAGATTCCTCTTTCGGACTGCTGCGGCGGACCTCCCTCGGAACGACATCACGCAACGCCATTGGACTCTTCATGAAACACAATACACAAAACATAAAGCAACTTGCTCCGGAGGTGTCCTCCATGATTGCCGCCGGTGAGGTCATCGAACGGCCAGCGTCTGTGGTCAAGGAGCTGGTGGAGAATTCCATCGATGCTGGCGCCACTGAGATCACCGTGGAGGTTCAGGGCGGCGGTGTCGAACTCATTCGTGTGGCCGACAACGGCAGTGGCATTCCCTACGACCAGGTAGAGCTGGCCTTTGAGAGGTTCGCCACCAGCAAGCTCTCGGGGCCTGATGACCTGGAATCCATCGCAACCTTAGGTTTTCGCGGAGAGGCCCTGCCCAGCATAGCGTCGGTGTCGCAGGTCAGCATCGTCACCCGGCATGCCGACGCCGACAGTGGAGCCCGACTGGAAGTAAACGAGAGCCAGGTGGGCAATAAGGAGCGGCAGGGCACGTCGCCCGGCACCATCATCATCGTGCAGCAACTCTTTCGCAACGTGCCTGCCCGTCGCAAATTTCTGCGCTCGCCTGGATCAGAGACGACCCGCGTGCAGACGCTGGTTACCCGCTACGCGCTGGCCTACCCTGAGATACGCTTTCAGCTGACGGCAGGGCGTTCCAAGTTCGCCAGTCCTGGTTCCGGCGATCTGCTGGAAGCGGTGGCAGCCGTGTATAGCCTGGATGTCGCCCAGCGCATGCTTCAGATAGACGGACCTCTGTATGCAGAAGCTTTCGAAGACCTGGACGAAGTCAGGCCTGTGGTCACCGGTGTCGCAGGAGCGCCTTCCGTGGACAGGGCAAATCGGAATTACATCAGCCTGTTCGTGAATCGGCGTTGGGTGCAGAGTCGCGCTCTGAACGTGGCGGTGGAGCAGGCCTACCACGGCTTCCTCAAGGAGCGCCGGTTTCCTATGGCTGTGCTCAATATCGTAATGCCTTACGAGGACGTGGACGTCAACGCGCATCCGGCCAAGACAGAGGTAAGGTTCCGCAGGCAGGACAGGGTGTTTTCGGCAGTGCAGCACGCCGTTCGGCAGGCGCTCACATCCCACACACCTGTGCCGGAGATGCGCCGCGCCCAGGTGACGGCGGGGGGATTTGCCGGTGCGCCAGCACGGACGGCATCGTCGTTCTGGCAGGTACAGCCCTTCTCACGTTCTTCAGAGGCGGTAGGCCCTATCTCCGACGGTCCGTCAGGCACAGGCCTGCCCTTTGAAGAGGCCCTGAGTCCGAAGTCGGCGTTGCCTGTGCTGCGTGTGCTGGGCCAGGTGCAGAGCACCTACATCGCAGCGGAAGGCCCCGACGGCCTGTATCTCATCGACCAGCACGCCGCCCACGAGCGGGTCGTGTTCGAGAAAATACAGGCCGATTCCGCAGCCAGTGCCCCAGAGGTCCAGATGCTGATGGAGCCCGCCACGCTGGAGCTTAATCCCCGTCATCAAGAGATTTTGCTCGATAACCAGGCGTCCTTTACGGCACTGGGACTGCTGGTCGAGCCCTTTGGCGGTGACCTCTTTCTGATACGCGGCGTGCCGAGCATCCTGGCTGAGGCCGACCCCGCCAGCGCCCTCATGGATGTGCTGGACGAGCTATCAGAGGGCGGCGACCCGGAGACATGGCAGCAACGCGCGGCCTACTCCCTGGCCTGCCACAGCGCCATCCGCGCGGGTAAGGTCATGACCCACCAGGAGATGGTAGAGCTGACCCGGCAGCTGGAGGCGTGCCTTCAGCCGCACAGTTGCCCTCACGGCCGTCCCACCATGATCCACCTCAGCACCACCCACCTTGAGCGCGAGTTCGGCCGGTAATATTGAATGGGTTAGGCGGGATGTCGGATAGAATGACGTCACCGGTATGCAAACTTTATCAACGCCAACGAACTGATATGAACAAGAAAACTGAATGAGACCTCAGTTGAAAAGGCCAATATCATTGAGGGCGAATTTCCTACTATCGGGCAAACACTTGGACCCTGAAGTTCTGACTATCCGCAACGATGACTCTGTCATTTGGATCAAGGGCAAGTCCGAATGGCCTAAAGAATTCTCCATTCTCGCTGAATTTCTGAATTCGTCGGTTTCTTGTGTCCGCCACGTAAACATTTCCAGATGAGTCTACTACTGCCACATCGCCCAGGCCGTTGAACCGTCCCCGGTCGCTTCCGAGACTGCCCCAGCCGGTTATGAAATCTCCCTTAGAGGTGAACTTCTGAACTCTTTTGCTTGCGCTAGAAGTAACGTAGATATTGCCGGAACTGTCAGTGGCCACACGCAATGGTTGGTTGAATTGACCATCCCCATTTCCGAACGAATGAGGGTCGGCTCTCTACAAGCGATAGCCCTGAGGGAATGGGCACCGTCTGAATAGAAGCAATTGTAATGTGACCTGGGATTGATGCTGGATCGAATCTAAAGCCCGTTCCCCTCTCCTTAATAGCCACTGCTCCTACGACTAGCGCAACGGCGACTACCCAGATGAGGTTTGCCAGCGCTTCGTTGCCCGTGTAAACGATCCGGGCGTCGCTACTGCCGATGGCCGAGCCAACTCTGATGAAGATGATTGCTGAGGAAAGGGCTGCTATGAAAACGAGACTGGCCAACAGGGTGGGGGATAATGAACGCATTGTTGTCCTTATTGTTCGCAAAGTGCGGTTTAGTTAACAGTTTTCCCTCAGGGATGCCTGTGAATATAATCAAATAGGAGAGTGATGTAGTATGTTGGAATGTGGGCGATTGGCCATTAGTCATAGGTCGCGACTTATGGCTCCACGCCGTTTGCGCCCTATGCGTTAAGAGGTGAAAAATTGAAAATCGGACTCTTTTTAAATACACAAAGCCAGGGCGATGGTGCGCTGGCGCAGCAGATCAAGGACAGCGCTGAGCAGACACGGGCGGCGCGGGACGCTGGCTTTGATCTCATAGGCTGCGGCGAGCACTACCTCTCCGCGCCTTACCAGATGGCGGCCTTGTTGCCGTTCCTGGCACGCATGGCTGCGGAGGCTGGCGACATGCAGGTTGCAGCGTCTGTGCTGCTTCTGCCTTTGCACAACCCGGTGGCGCTGGCCGAGAGCCTGGCCACCATGGACGCCATCTGCGACGGACGCTTTGTCTTCGGCATAGGCCTGGGCTACCGCGATGAGGAGTACGGCTCCTTTGGCGTCACGTCGAAGGAGCGCGTAGGCCGCATGCGCGAGGTGCTGGAGGCGACGAAATTGCTTCTCACCGAGGACGAGGTAGAGTACAACGGCAAGTACTTTCAGATAGCCAAAACGAAATCGACGACACGTACCGTACAACAGCCGCACCCGCCGGTATGGGTCGCCGCCAACGCCGATGTCGCCATACGTCGCGCTGCGCGGTGGGGCTACGCATGGCTTATTAACCCCCACGCGACCATGACCACGGTGGCTGGACAGCTTGCCATGTACAAGGATGAGCTGGCAAAGGCGAACCAGCCCATGCCAGCCGACCTACCCATGATTCGAGAGATGTACGTGGCTGACGACCGGGACGCTGCCTTTGCGGAGAGCAAGCCGTTTCTGGAGGGTAAGTACGCAGCATACGCCGCCTGGGGGCAGGACAAGGCGCTGCCGGGCGAGGAGAGCTTCTCCGTGCCGTATGAGGACCTGGCCCGCGACCGCTTCCTGCTGGGCTCGGCCGATGACGTGGTGAAGGAGATCAAGCGCTACGACGAGGACCTGGGCGTCAACTACCTGGTGTTCCGAATGCAGTGGCCCGGCATGCCGCAGGCCAAGGCGCTGGAGCAGATCGATCGCATGGGTCGCGATGTCATTCCTCGCTTGAAGGGCTAGTCTCTTTCGCATTTAATAAGAAAACTTCGATATGCTTGGCCTGGGCGACCTTTAGGCAATATACTGGTTATATCGCGAGAACATAAACTACTTGCTGGCCCGTGGCACAGGCATGGGCAGAGCAGATCCCTAGCTTGAGGTAAGGATGGAAGATACAAAATACAATCCGCTGTCTGCGGAGGAGAGCTACGTCATTGAATCTAAGGGGACTGAGCGACCCTTCACCGGGGAGTATGACGATTTCTATGAGGACGGCGTATACACCTGCCGCAAATGCAATGCGGAGCTGTACCGCTCGGAAAATAAGTTTGACGCACACTGCGGCTGGCCAGCGTTCGACCAGGAGATACAGGGAGCGGTGAAGCATCTGCCTGACCCCGACGGTCAGCGCATCGAGGTCGAGTGTATTAACTGCGGTGGCCACCTCGGACACGTTTTCATGGGAGAGGGCTTTACTCCGACCAACAGCCGCCACTGCATTAACTCGCTGTCGATGAAGTTCGTGCCTGGCGCCAAGAGTTAGATTTTTAAATACCAATTCGGATAGGCGATTTGCATTCTTCAACCAGTCCCGATCGTGTTGAGGCTGCTCGATGTAATCGGCACTCAGGACGAACGGGATCTCATCCTTTAGACACCACGCCCACTTCCACCGAGTTGATGGGCGGAAGGTAGTCCACTAGAAGCTCCCAACTGTCGCCGTCGTCTCGACTGTTGAAGAGCTGGCCCGCCGTGTTGGCAGGGGATTCTAAGACATGTGCGATCGGTTCGCAACGAGGATTTCGTTGAGAATGAGCTTTCTTAAAACGCGTCTGGTGGATTATGAGGCCACACAACTGTCTTTTCGTACGAACGGCTAAGAAGCAAAAGGCCCGCAGATCTCTCCGTGGGCCTTTATTAGCTATTGAAAACTCTATTTAAAATTACCAGTTGAGAAGGCCGGGCTTTTGGGCCTTCCAGCCGCTGTCTGATGGGAATATCGTGTTCATGGGAACGGCGGTGATATCGCCATCGAACCATGGGGAAACCGTCTCACGCCACTTTAGGTAGTGCGGCGCATTTCGATGTGCGGTCATGTGGGCTTCCTGGTCTTCGTAGACCTCGTATAGGTAGAACCTGTTGGGATTCTCCTTGTCTTCCAGGATGTCGAATCGGTGGCAGCCTGGCTCGTCGCGCACGGAACCCTGGCTGTCGCCCAGACTGGCGGCCATGAACTCGTCGCGGTGGCCGTCCTTGATGTTAATCGTCACGAATATGGCGTGCATGATACCCCTTTACTCTAAGCTAAATTTCCGATGGCTTGCGTATGACGGCATTGATAACCGCGATCATTCGCATCCAATTATTAGGCTTAATCGTCTGGTCGGCTGACCTACTTCTGGAACTGAGGCATGACCTTTTCGGCGAATAGCCGCAGGCTGTGCTCGTTCTGCTCATATGTCATGGCGCCCAGGCGGAAGTGAATGATCAGTCCACCGATGCCCATTTCGTTAAGAACACTAATCTTCTCGGCTATCGTGTCCGGAGATCCCGCGATCAGCGCGTTCTCTGGCTTGAACCTGGGGTCTTCCAGGGGTGCCGCGACGGAATCTTGCTCGTCCTGACTGTTCAGACGCAGCCTGGTGAAGGCGATGTGCTGGCGGCTTCCAGAGTATGCGGGGTAGCCGATTCGCTCAGCCTCTTCGTCGGTGTCGGCTACGAAGACGTTACGCCATATCCAGCAGTTGTCCATGTTGTTTGCGATGGCCTCGTCGTCGAAACCAGCCTCCGCCATTGCCGTCTTGTACATGTCGAAGCGCTGCTCAGTGACATCGTTGGGCTGCACTACCATCATCATGGGCCTGCCCTGACGTCCCATGTCCAACGTGGAGGCCTCAGTGGCGACGGCTCGGATGATCGGCGGGTGCGGCTGCTGCACAACCTTGGGGCGCATTACTGGAATGTCCAACTGCCAGTGCTTGCCCTCATGTTTGTAGCCATTGCCGGTCCAGGACTTTTGCAGCACCTCTTCTGTTTCATGGAGGCGCTCTCGGCCCTCTTCGGCATCGACGCCGTAACCTCTGTACTCGTAGTAATTGAAGGCCGTGCCTCTGGCCGTGCCTACAATCATGCGACCATTGGACAGATTGTCCAGCAGGGCGATCTGCTCAGCCAAACGTACTGGATGATGCAACGCGGTCTGCACGGCAGAGAAGCCTATCTTGGCCTGCTTGGTGCGGGCCACCACCGCTCCGGCGAAAGTCATTGGGTCGGCATAGGAGCATGCGCCGTCGAAGTGGTGCTCTCCCAACCAGATGGAGTGGTAGCCTAGCTGGTCGGCTAGCTCGGCCTCTTGTAGGGACTCGTTAATTACCTTGAAGTCAGTCTCAGGTGTTGTGCTTTCTGGAAATAGGAAATCGCCGAATTTCATTATCTACCTCTTAGCTGTCTTTTAGACGGGGTCCTGCCGTAAGAATAGACGGACCGCGCGAATCTCTGCGTACGAGTAGTTGGTTCCCAGTATACGTCGAACCGGACTAAGATTGGTTGTTTCGGCTTTTTGGAAGGCCTGCCGAATCTTGGCGAAGCGGCCGGGAGACGGCATAACGCTGGCCAGGTCCAGAGGCTCCTTGGCCTGTTGAAGCTGTTCCAGATGCGAGAGCACGGTGCCCTCGGAGATGCCTCGGCGCGCAGCGATGGCGCTCAGTGATAGCCCCTCAGCAACCAGTCGCCTGGTGAGGTCGTAAGTGGAACCGTCCCGGTTTACGCTTCTGTTGATGCGCTTGCCGTTCCTGCTACCGGTGTTGCTTCGTTCCTGCAAATTGTTCATTCGGGCGTGAGCCGTGATCAGCGAGAGAAACTCCTCGCCCAACTCCTCCAGCTTCACTGTTCCGACGCCGGAAATTTTGGCCAGGCTCTCCATGCCCTGTGGGATGAAGTGCGCCATCTGCTGCAGCGTCGTGTCACCAAATATGACGTAGGGAGGCACGTTGCGCTCGGTGGCCATGCGCCGTCTCAGGTCGCGGAGCTTGTCGAAGAGTGGCTTGTCGTATTCAGACACCTCTCCAGAGGCCCTGCTCTGCATTTCGTCGCTGGGCTTGGCGCGGACCAGCGAGAGGTTTGCGCGCTCCTTCAAAAACGTCCGGCCCGCTTCGCTAAGGCCCAGCGTCGGGTACTGTCCGCCGCCCTTCTGTAGCAGGCCCTTGTCCACCAGCATGCCGACGATCTCCTTGATCTCCTCGTCGGAATGATCGTTGACGATGCCGTAGACACTTAGCTGGTCGTGCTCAAGTTCCCGAATGCGCTTGGTCCTCGCACCTCTAAGAATTTCGCTGACGTGGCCTACTCCGAACCGCTCGTTTGTGCGGACCACAGCGGACAGTATCTTTTGGGTGATTACTGTCGCGTCGAACTCCTCCTTGGTGGACAGGCAGACGTCGCACCCGTCACAGGATTCGTCAGCAGTTTTCTCGCCGAAGTAGTTGAGCAGGTAGGCCCTGCGGCAACGCTGAGTCTCACAAAAGCGGATGATCTGGTCCAGCTTTTCCTCGGCGTTGGCCTTCTCTCGTGGCTCACTTATCTGGTTAATGAAGTAGTCCTGCTTCATCTTATCGGCGTAGCTGTAGAAGAGGATGCAGTCGCTGGGCAGGCTGTCTCGGCCGGCCCTACCGGTTTCCTGGTAGTAGCCTTCTAGCGACTTGGGCAGGTTGTAGTGGACGACCATGCGAACGTCAGGCTTGTCGATACCCATGCCGAAGGCGATCGTCGCCACGATGATGGGCACCTCGTCGCGGATGAAACGCTCCTGGGTCTTTTGGCGAATCTCGTTACTAAGGCCGGCGTTATAAGGTGCAGCATCAAATCCATCGTCACGTAGATCCGCCGCTATATCCTGCGTCTCCTTGCGGGAAAAGCAGTAGATAATTACGGACTCGCCCTTGATCTTGGAGAGAGCCGCAACCAGTCTTTCGTAAGAGTTGCGCTTGGGCATCACGTGGTAAATGAGGTTAGGGCGGTTGAAGCTGGCTAAGTAGACCTTGGGGTTCTTAAGCTCAAGCTGAGTGAGAATGTCCTGCCGGACCTTCTCTGTCGCGGTAGCAGTCAGCGCAATGATGGGTACGTCGAAAAGCTCTTTGCGGAGGCTGTGCAGGTTGCGGTAGTCGGGTCGGAAGTCGTGGCCCCACTCCGAGATGCAGTGGGCTTCGTCGATGGCGATCAGGCTTACGGAAAGTTTCTTGAGGAACTGTCTGAAGGATTCCTGGGCCAGCCGCTCGGGCGCAACGTAGAGAATCTTGAGCTCGCCGCTGTTGGCCAGTCCCTCCACTCGCCGAATCTCTCTGACGCTCAGGGTGCTGTTGATGTACTCCGCCGCGATGCCGTTGGACTTGAGGGCGTCGACCTGGTCCTTCATCAGCGCGATGAGTGGCGAGATGACCAGCGTCAGTCCCTCCAGCGATAGCGCTGGAAGCTGGTAGCACATGGACTTTCCGCCGCCGGTAGGCATCAAAACCAGCGTGTCCCTGCGTTCAAGGACGCTGGTGATTACCTCTTCCTGCAGATGTCTGAACTCGTCGTAGCCGAAGTGGTCTCTCAGTAGCTGCTGCACCGGCGTATTATAGCTTACCGTGCGCCTAATGGAACAGTTAAAGTAGGCGAATCCTGACTTGTTGGGGTACAATACCATGCCAACAGAATATCTATATAAGTGGTCGTACCCTGTCAACCGCAGAGTGCAACCGGGGAGGTGTTACCAATGAGCTTACTGCTCAACCGAGAAACAATTCAGGGCCTGTTGAATATGGAAGACACCATTAGCATATTAGAGCAGGCTTTCGGCGAGTTGGCCGACGGCACGTCCATCATGCCGCCCCGCACCGCTGTAAGCGACCCCGAGCACAACGGCTGGTATGCTTTCATGCCCGCCCAGCTAAAGAAGATGGGCGCTCTGGGCATCAAGGCAGTTACCGTTTATAAGGACAACCAGGCCAAGTTCGGACTGCCTGTGACGCTGGCTACGATAATTCTCATGGACGGCGAGACGGGCAAGACGATCTCTGTAATGGACGGCGGCTTCCTGACGGCCATGCGCACCGGAGCGGTCTCTGGACTGGCCACAAAGTACATGGCCAAGGAGAGCGCCAGGGTGGCAGGCGTGCTGGGAACGGGAGTGCAGGCGAGGGCACAGCTATGGGGCATGGCCACCGCCCACAAGCTGGATAAACTAATCTGCTTCTCCATGGATACGGTCGAGAATCAGCAGAAGTTCGCCGACGATATGGCAGAGCAAACGGGCGTGCCAGTAAGTCTGGTTGGCAGCGTTCAGGAACTGATAGAGGGCTCGGGGATATTGGCTTTGGCCACGACGGCGACCACACCCATTGTGGATGGCGACTGGGTCCAGCCGGGTACACACATCAACGGCATAGGCTCCCACGCGCCGGGCCTCCGCGAGCTGGACACCAAGACCGTGGTCAAGTCAAAGATCATCTGCGACAACGTGGAGGCGTGTCTGGCGGAGGCCGGCGACCTGCAGATTCCTATAGAGGAAGGCTCCTTGAAGGCTAGCGACATTCGCGGAGAGATCGGCGATCTAGTGTCCGGCCGCATGAAGGGCAGGGAGTCCGACAGTGAAATAACGCTGTTTAAGAGCGTTGGCCTATCGATTCA
>CAUZQF010000007.1:0-23285 GCA_963581905.1 Dehalococcoidia bacterium | reverse complement strand
GGGCCGTAGAGGTCCTGGTTGTCGATAACGGTTCCGCGGATGGGACTGACAGGTGGCTTGAGGAAAAAGCACTAACCGAGCCAAGATTGAGAATTATTCATACCGACCACGTGTTGGGCGAGGGAGCCGTCAAGAGCATCCTCCTGAAGCAGGCTCGTGGCAAGACTGTAGTTATGCTGGACACCAGCGTTGAAATATCCGGTGATATCTTCAGCCCGATAGATGAAGCATTGAACGATAACAGTATCGGCGTTACTGGCCCCTTCGGCCTACGCACCGATGACCTACACCACTTTCACGATGGCGAGGGTGAATCCGGCATCATGGACGCCATGCAGGCTTACTGCTTTGCGTTCAGAAGGGCCAAGCTAAAAGAGGTCGGCCTTCCAAGGGAGACGTTCCGCTTCTACCGCAATCTAGACCTAGACTATAGCTTTCAATTCAAAGACAAGGGCTATAAAATACTAGCGGACTCAAACCTGCCAGTGCAATTGCACGAGCACCGAGTCTGGTCAGCGTTGGCTGAGGGCGAGCGGGACGAGCTTAGCAAGAAGAACTACCGCCGATTTCTCGACAAGTGGGCAGAACGGCCGGACCTACTGGTGAGCAGCGCCAGCGGTCACGCACATGATCACGGGCACGACCATCATTCTCACGAGTAGCGTCCAACGCTAACATAAAAATTTAAGACATTTACGACCCCGGCATTCCGGGGTCGTTTTGCTCGCCAATCATCATCGGAGATAGGAATGACATTAACCCTGCTTTGGCTCCAGTTGGGCGGAGCTGCACTATTTATACTATTCGCATCCAACTACCTGGCTAAGTCAGCAGACGTTATTGCCATCAAGACGGGACTGGGACGGTCCTTTATTGGTGTAGTGCTCCTGGCGACAGCTACGTCGTTACCCGAGCTTGGGTTAGGAGTGACATCTGTTGTCGCATTCAATGCTCCGGACCTGGCAGCAGGCGACGCTTTTGGAAGCAACATATTTAACCTCCTGATAATCGGGCTACTGGACCTATACTGGCGCAACGGCCCCATTCTCAACCGCGTTAGCATAACCTCGGTAGCAGTTGGCGCACTGGGCGTGATGATAATTTCCATAGCTGTTCTGGGGCTTTTTGTTCACGGTGCGACGACGGCTTTGAGTAGCCTGCCCATTAGTCCGTTTACAGTCATCATGTTCCTGGCATTTCTTGGGGCCATGTATATGATCTACGCCATAGAGAAGCGCAAAGACTCCTCCTCAGACGAGGCAGAGGCACCTGACTACAGCGACTCTAGTCTAACGAAGACCTTTGCGCTGTTTGGTGGAGCCGCGGTTATAGTTGTGGCTGCAGCAATGTGGTTGGCGCAAATAGGCGACAGCCTTACCGAGGTTATGGGATGGGATGCCAGTTTCGTAGGCACGCAGTTCCTGGCATTCAGCACTTCGCTGCCAGAGCTAGCTGCATCATTCGCCGCCATACGAATCAACGCACCTGAATTAGCCATATCCGGTGTCCTTGGCAGCAACCTGTTCAACATGGGCCTCATCTTATTCATGGACGACGTAGCGCTTGTTGGACAGCCACTTTGGGAAGCGGTCTCGCCCGTGCACACTATGACAGCAATGTTCGCCATTTTGATGACAGCAGTTGTGACGGTGGCCTTAATCACTCGTGGACGAAACAGGCCCCGCAGTTTCATCACGTTTGAGGCGGCAATTCTGATTGGGTTGTACATAATATGCAGCGTGCTCGTGTTCAAACTGGGGTAAACTCCCTGCCGCAGTGCGATTCCTTGACACCTCGCGCCCTGCCCAATACATTACGCCTCGGACGGACTAAACACCAATTGCATATCTCAGGAGATCGAATTGTTTTTTTAACTGCGAGAGTACCGGACATGGCCGGAGAAACGACAAGAGTGGGTAGACTTCATGGGGCAGGTGGTCATTCCCTTTCAAGTCTCCATGGGCATGGTGGTAGTCGCAAGCTTCGTGGGCCAAGAAGAGGGCGACATCTATATATAGATAAGACAATTTGAGGATGAGTACGAGCTGGGACGCCTGCATGAAGCAGTGCATGGAAGCGACAGGTGGCAGAACGAAATTAGCCCTAAGGTTCCCAGCATGATGGACCGTTCCAGGCAGGTAATGCAAAGGATCGAGCCACATCAAGGTCTGTGATTCAGTAGCCTATTATTACGCTTCGTCAACGGCATTCATATGCGATTACCAAATCCAATTTATAGGAGAACGAGTTGTTTTTTGAGCTAAGAGAGTACCGAACTTTGCCGGGAAAACGGCAGGACTGGGTGGACTACATGGAGCAGGTCATCATTCCCTTTCAGGTTGGCAAGGGCATGGTTATCCTGGGCAGCTTTGTGGGCCAGGAAGAGGACGATCTATACATATGGATCCGACGCTTCGAGGACGATGCTGAGAAAGAGCGCCTCTATGAAGCGGTCTACGAGAGCGACCAGTGGAAGAACAAAATTGGGCCTAAGATACCTGACATGATGGACCGCTCCAAGATCGTGGTACGACGAATCGAGGCCTCTTCTCGATCTGTGATCCAGTAGGTCCTGGCCTATCAGTGATTCGCTGAACATGACCGCTACAAACGCGCAGACAGACCTGCTTCTCGTCAACTTCGATGCGAGCCTGACTGCGCCAAGTAAGCCGTCTTCTAGATATATTGCGGCCATTCTCGTCTCCGACGGACGTGCAAGGGTCTTATCTACGGACAGCGACATCCGGCGACACACGTCGGCAGGAGCCAGGGTACTTGACTGCCAGGGCTTGCCACTGCTGCCTGGTTTCGTGGACGCGCACTGCCACGTAATGGCATACGCCTCAAGCCTGCTGGCAGTTGACTGCCGAGTGCCTGCGGTGTCCTCCATAGCTGACGTAAACAACGCGATTCTCGTCCGTGCCAGATCCACTCTAGACGGGCAGTGGGTCAGGGCAGTGGGCTACCAAGAGTTTGATCTGACCGAGAAGCGCCACCCCACCCGCCACGACCTGGACAAGGCCTCACCAAATCATCCTGTGCGATTGCTGCATCAGTCTGGCCACGCCATGGTGCTGAACAGTCTGGGCCTACTCGCCGCGGGGATCACCAGCGCCACAGACGAACCAGCGGGCGGCACGATCGATCGCGATCCACTAACCGGCGAGCCTACTGGGCTTCTCCTAGAAATGGCCGATTTCTTTCGCGACCGAATACCCCGCCTGACAGCCTATGAGCTTCGAAAAGCAACGAAGATGGCCAGCGACAAGTACCTCTCCTGTGGCATCACGTCTGTTTACGACGCCTCCCCAAGCAATACGCCGCAGCACTACCGCCGCGTGGAAAAGCTGCAGCAAGACGGCGACTTCATTCCTTCCGTCAACATGATGGCCGGCGCGGCTCATATCAACGAATTCACTGACGAGGGCCTTGTCTTGGGATCTGGTAACGACAGGTTGAGCATTGGCCATGTGAAAATCATGGTTACTCTAAGTGGCGGTAGCCTCTCACCCGCCCAGGATGAGCTGGCTGACCTCATTAATAAGGCCCATTCACTCCAGTGGCCCGTTGCCATTCATACCGTAGAAGTGGAGGCTTTCGAGGCCGCACTCAACGCCCTGGAAAGTGCTGCGCCCTTGCCTAGCGACCAACTCAGGGACAGGATTGAGCACTGCTCTGAGTGCACAGATAGTCTTCTGCCCGAACTGGCCCGGCTAAGGGTGGCGGTGGTAACCAACCCAAGCTTCATCTACCACAACGGAGACCGGTATCTGGCGGAGACCCAGAACGAGCACACTCCATGGATATACCGAGTACAGTCCCTACTGGAACACGACGTGCCAGTTTTCGCAGGCTCAGACGCTCCGGCTGCAGACCCCAATCCAATGCATGGCATATACGGCGCAATGACCCGCCGAACATCCTCTGGACGTCAGCTTAATCCTAAAGAAAGCATTGGCCTGCGGCGGGCAATAGGCCTATATAACCTCAGTCTGGGAGAGACAGGGCAGGGGGGCTTTCATCATCGCTATATCGGGGACGATGGCCCAGCAGACCTAGTGTTGTTGGACAGGCCCTTGAACGAAGACGAGCCTGAAGAGCTACTAAATACCAAGGTCGTTTTGACCATTCGTGACGGGGAAGTCGTCTACGAGCGTTAAACTCTTCTGGCAGTAACGAACCCGATTATCTCTTCCAACGAGTCCCGAGACGGGTTCTTGGGCAGAGACAGAAGGCTGCTCCGAGCCTTGGCGCAGAAATCGGTTGCCACCGCATAGCACTCATCCAAAACGCACGCACCTACAACCATAGCCACGGCCTGCTCCAGCTTCTCCCGGTCGCCCGGGCTACTGAACAGGTCAGCTATTGCAGTATTGTTGGGGTGACGCTCCTTGGCTATTAGCGACGGCAAAGTCAGGATGCCATTGGCAAGATCACTTCCAACTGGCTTGCCGATCTCCTGTTCGTTCCCATCGAAATCGAGAATATCGTCCACAATCTGGAAGGCCATGCCCAAGTTGTAACCGAACTCTCGCAGCGACCCAACATAGTTCTCGGAAAGTCCGCTGAGTATTGCTCCGGACTCGCTGGCAGTGGTGAACAGCGACGCCGTCTTGTGGTAGATGCGGTCGTAATACTGTTCCATGGTCTGGTTGGGATCAAAGACATCGGACATCTCCTGAAGCTCGCCACTGGAAAGCTCCATGATGGTCTCAGCAAAGCGCTTTATGACCCGTACGTTACCTGTGTCGCACACCAACGTCGCGGATGCAGCGAAGATAAAATCGCCAACCAGTATTGCAGCGTTATCACCCCAGAGGTTGCTTACGGTGGCCCGCCCTCGCCTCATAGCAGAGTCGTCCACGGTGTCGTCATGGATCAGCGTCGCAATATGCAGCATCTCCACTGCCGTCGCCATGGTCTCTGTCAGCGCCTCATCATGGTCGTTAAAATTAGAAGTCAGCAGCGTGATTGCCGGGCGCATTCTCTTTCCAGGCGCAGAGAAAACATGGTCTAGTAGTTGCGACAATAGAGGGAAGCGCTGTTTGGCCATCTCTTTTAGGCCATCCACGACACCATCAAGTCTTTCCTGAACGGGCAGATATAAAGATGTTGCCTGCAATTATCTAGTTCCTCTTTATTAGCCGGTGATCCGTTGAGATTCAGCCTCTATAAGTTCCTCGTCCAACTTGGTGAAAAGTGGCGTCGGCTTCTCCACAGGTTGGCCCGCCACAAGCTGCTCGGGATCCCAACACCAGCCTGCATCTTGAACGCTGCCATCCAGACCGAGCATAGCCTGAATCTTGTCTGCGCTGAAGGGCAGGTAGGGATTCAGTATTGTCTTGAGGCAGTTTATTACAGACAGAGTAACCCATAACGTCCTGCCTGCGTCAGCTTTGTCTTCTTTTACGGCGTGCCACGGCGCTTTTTGATCCAGGTACCGATTCGCCGCCTGAGCCAGCGCCATGCCTGCGCCAAGGCCCTGGCGTAGGCGTACCGCTTCGATCTCTGAGGCTGCGACGTCCATTTGCGACTGGGCCTCATCAAGCAGTTTGCGGCTTAGATCGTCTAGCGCGCCGGGGTCCGGCACCTTACCATCAAAGTTGCGATTGACCATGGAAAGCACGCGGTGTACCAGGTTGCCAAAGGTCGCCACCAGCTCATCGTTGTTGCGCCGAACATACTCGCGCCACGAAAAATCCGAATCAGATGTCTCAGGCAGGTTGGCGGAGAGCACATACCTGAGCGGGTCGGGCTCGTATCGATCCAGGTAGTCAGGCACCCACACAGCCCAGTTCCTGCTGGTGGATAGCTTGAACCCCTCCATGTTAAGGTACTCGTTAGCTGGCACGTCGTAGGGCAGGTTCAGCGCTCCGTAGCCCAGCAGCATGGCGGGCCAGATAACCGTGTGAAAGGGAATATTGTCCTTGCCCATGAAGTAGTAGGCGCGACAATCTTCCTTCCAAAAATCCCTCCAGCTATCTGCTTCGCCTCTGCTTTCGGCCCACTCAATAGATGCCGAAAGATAGCCAACCACCGCCTCGAACCAAACATAAAGACGCTTGCTTTCGTAGCCGTCTAGCGGCACAGGCACGCCCCACTGAATATCTCGGGTTATCGCGCGGTCATGCAGCCCACCCTCCAAGAAGCTAATTGTGAAGTTGCGTACATTGGACCGCCAGTGATCTTGCTTTCGCACCCACTCCAGAAGCTGGTCCTCGAAGGCGCTCAGCTTGAGAAAGAAGTGCTCTGTCTCTCGAAACTCCGGCGTGCTACCGCAAATTTTGCACACTATGTCGATAAGGTCCTTGGCATCCAGAGTCCGACCGCAGTTGTCGCACTGGTCTCCTCTGGCACCGTCATGCTTGCAATGAGGGCAGGTTCCCTCCACATAGCGGTCTGCAAGGAATCGATTATCGGTCAAACAGAAGGGCTGCACCATCGTGTCTTTATAGATGTAGCCATTCTTGTGAAGCTTCAGAAACATATCCTGGGCGACACGAGCATGATTATCGGTATGCGTGGTGGTGAACAGGTCGAAGCTTATGCCGAGGCGTTCCCAATCGTCCAGGAACTCAGCCTGATACTCGCTGTAGATGTCTTCTGGGGTTACGCCACGCGCTTCCGCCGAGATCGTAACTGGAGTGCCGTGTGCATCGCTTCCAGACACCATCAGCACGTCGTTTCCCTTCATGCGATGGTAACGGGCGAATATATCGGCGGGCAGGTAGGTGCCGGCGATGTGCCCTATGTGGGCGGAACCGTTGGCGTAGGGCCATGCAACCGCTACGAGGATGCGCTCAGGCATAGGCAGATTTACTCTGTAAAATCAGCGTTTAAGCCTGCACATGCTATCACAGATAGATTTGCGATTCCCAATTAGCTAGGTCTGACGACTGGGTGTGGTTCCGCTTTTTTGCGAAGCCACCCACAGGGAATATACGAAGCGCCGAGAAAGCCCCGTGGCGTCCACCACAGTGCCAACCGCTTCTTTTACCCTTACGCCTTGCCCACGAAGGTCAGCTAACATCTCCTGGGCCGCGGTTTCGGAGGCGGCATCGTTGGCGGCAATCGGTTCAGCGCCCGCTATCACCAGGGTAACCTCTCCCCTGGGGTCAGAAAAGTGCTCGACGGCCTCAGACACCTTTCCTACGAAGATCTCTTCGTGAAGTTTGGTCAACTCCCTGCAAACGGAAATGCGCCTGTCGCCGAGGGCCTCTTGGAGATCGACCAGCGCCGCGCTCAGTCTATGAGGCGTTTCCAATGCTACCAGTGCGTAGGGTGCTGAGGCGTAGGGAGCGAGCAGTTTCAGTCGGGCGGTCTTGCGCCTGGGCAAGAAACCGAGGTATGCGAACTGCTCCAGTGGTATGCCTGCCACCGAGATCGCTGTGGTCACGGCGGAAGGGCCGGGCACAGCTACCACTTCGCAGCCAGCCTCTCGAGCCGCCTCGACCAATTCGTGCCCAGGATCGTTGATGCCGGGCATGCCAGCATCAGATACCAGGGCCACGTCAACGGTCTCCAGCTCAGACAGTAGCTTGGGTATCCTGGCTCGCCGATTGTTCTCGTTGTAGCTGAGAAGCGGCGTGTGGATGTCGAAGTGGGTCAGCAGCCTTCGAGTCACCCTAGTGTCCTCGGCCGCAATGAGACCAACCTCTTTGAGAACTCGAATAGCCCGGAGGGTGATGTCCTCCAGGTTGCCTATAGGGGTGCCTACTATGAAAAGTTTGGACATGTTACCTGTTATCTATGGCAGTGGCTGTTCCTATGCATTCTACCAAATAGGCCCCGGTGAATTTACCGTAATAAGTAGCCTGACAAAACTACAAAAGAAAAGGGCGACCCGTTTTCACGAGTCGCCCTTTATTCTTAGCTCATTCTTAAGCCTTTGTCAGAAGACTACCTGCGGAAGAATCCGCCAGCTTTGAACATTCCCGCCGCCCTTGTTCGATATGGCTTTGGAAAGGTCATCCTGCTTCAGGCCAGTGGCGATTAGCGTCATGCTAACCTTGTCCTCACAATCGTTGTCCAAGGACATGCCAAAGTATATGTCTGCGTCCTTGCTGACTGACTTGGAAATCAGCTCACCAGCCGCATTCACACCGCTTAGGGTAAGCTCCTCGCCGCCCTTGATGAATATGTCCAGCAGAGGGTTGGCGATGGCTTGCTTCGCCGCCTCAAGTGCGCCCATATGACCGTGGCCGGTTCCGATGGCCATCAGCGCACCGCCAGGATTAGAGAGAATCGTCCTGACGTCGGCGAAGTCTACGTTGATCTCGCCCGGTACGTTGATTATTTCGGACACACTCATGATGCCCTGCGTCACGACCTCGTCCGCTGTGCGGAAGGCCTCAATCATCTCGGCATCGTGGTCCACAAACTTAAGTAGTCGGTCATTGTGAATAACGATAAGGTTATCTACGTAAGGTCGAAGTCTGGCGACACCGGCGATTGCCCTGTCTATCCGGCGGCTACCTTCGAAGCTGAATGGGGTAGTTACGACAGCTACCACTACGGCGCCCATCTCCTTGGCCAGGTATGCAGCATAGGCCGCTGCTCCCGTGCCTGTACCACCGCCCATTCCGGCAGTTATGAAAACCAGCTCGGCGTCCTTGAGGACCTTTCGAAGGGAAGCTGAGGACTCCTCAGCAGCCTTGGCTCCGACATTGGTGCCGCCGCCGGCTCCCCAACCTCGTGTGGACTTCTCGCCAATCTGAATGGAGTCTATGTTATGGTTTCCGGACACAGATTCCAGGGATTTGATATCGGTGTTGATGACTGCGAATTCTACACCAGGAACATGCCTGTGCTGCAGCATGCGTCGGACGCAGTTACATCCGCCTCCGCCTCCACCTACGCCTATCACCTTGATACGAGCGAGTGCCTGTTCCCACTCATTGGCTAGTTGTTCCGATGACAAATTGGCCAAGGTGTCCTGGGACTGATCAGATGTCTCGTCGTTACTTAGCTAGCGTTCAACCGTCATGAATTCTCTCTCCCTTCATCTGTGGGAGCTCCGGATGTTCTCCGATAGATCCTGGCGTAAGACCGTCCATTTCTAGAGATACACATAAAGTGCGTTCACCAATCTTTTCGCACATTTTTACCGGCTGCCCGCCTCACATCATCCCGGGAAGGACTTTGGCCTGCGCCGTCATATACGAAACCCTGGGCAACCGGAGCGGAATTCTTTCATCGATCGAATTCACTTTGACCCACTGATCAGGTCTGGCTTACCAGGTTAATGCTAATTTAGACGTACAGACGGGGTACTTATGTGAATGCTTCGTGTGCAAAGGGATTGCATACGGTTTGGTTATGAAAGTCATAACTCTTACTTTACAATCGTTGAAGGCGCGTAATAGGGACTGGAGGGGATGTTAAGTAAAGCAAAACATGGCTAGAGGAAAACGCGAAACAAAAATGGCGGGTCGTTTGACCCGCCATTTAAGCTAAATTTCAGTTATGGTACTTCTTTTACACTACTCCAGTGCGCTGGCCGTTCCGACTACACAAACTGCTCCGTCTTGGTTCTCCACCCACACGGCAACGTTGGCTCGCGTGCTGCCGTTCTCATCCACCCTGTCGGTGATTACGCCCTTTATGGTGACATGGTCGTCCGGCCAAACGATATTGGTGAACTTGATGTCTAATTTGCCACCCTCGAACCAGCCCTTGCCGAAACGGCGGTCCATCATGTCGCCAATGTAGGACATGGTCATGCGCCCGCCTACAACAACTCGATCGAAGCCCAGCTCTTTGGCAGCCTCTTCGCTGGTGTGGTAGCTCCTATTACCATGAAAGAACGTTCCGCACATCTCCAGAGAGATATCGCTTTCCACAGGCCCTACGGCCTCCCCGTCAGGGACCTGGAATTTACGAATGCCTTCCTTCTGTTTCGGATCGCGAAGCTTCACCGTGCCCTGCTCCTGATCCCTTTTGCCAAGCAAGAAGCTCTGATGATGTGTTCCCAAGGCCATCACTTCGTTGTCAGCAGACCATAGTGTTACCTTCTGCTTTACCACCGTTCGGTCACGCCACTGGTAAATGTCCTCGATTTTAGAAGACTTGCGATAGGTCTCACCCTGGAGCATGGGTTTTAACATTTCCCACTCCTGGCGAATCCACAGATTGCCAAAATTGTCCTTGAATCCTGCGCCAGCAAACCCGGTGTCAACGTTCGTCAGGATCATTGAGGGCGAGAACGCCTTGCCATATAGAGAACTGTCCGAATACCACTCCGAGTCAACCTCTAGCCCTTCGAAGTAGTGCTGAATCAGCTCGTCGGTAACGGTAAAGTCCATGGCGCCAAGGTCCTTACCAACAAATGCCTCTTCCGGATTTTGAGTAGTCTTCTCTGTCATATCAACCTGCCTTTCCATTCACTTAACTGCCGGTGGGCCGATGGGTCATATCCCGTCCGCCGCTAATGTTTCCATTCTTGATTTAGAGAATCGCACCCTCATCTTTAAGCACCACAATATCGTCCCAGCTGTAGTCCAGTAGGTCGATGAGAATGGTTTCTGTGTCCTCGCCATGCATGGGCGCCATTCGCCTTGTCGATACCGGTGTTTCGCTGTATGCCACCGGCGTCTGATGCCACTTGGTCGGCCCCAACACAGGATGATCAAAATCTACAAGATAGTTATTCTGCACAACCTGAGGATCGTCGGGCAGGTCAAAAATGTCCTGGACCCGCTCCCAAATCAGATCTCCAGCTTCATTTAGTTTCTGTTCCCATTCTTGACGGGGCATGGTCAAGAAGATTTCATCCAGCATGGGTATTAGCTCTTCCCGATTCTCGCGGCGAGACTCTAAAGTGCTGAAACGCTCATCCTCAATCAGGTCCTCGCGGGCAAGGGCCTTGCAGAAGGTAGGCCAGTACCGATCTCCCTGGCTCATTGAAAACGCTATCCATTTGCCGTCGGCGCATTTATAGGTATTCCAGAGCACATTGCCTGCCTTGTTCCTGTGCTGCGGCTCCATCATATTGCCTGCCATGAGGGCAATCCCGTCCCGCATGCCGCCTAGCCACATCAGGCTGCCCAGGTGAGAGACATCGACGCGCTGGCCCATTCCGAAGCGTTCTCTTGCGATGATCGCCCCAAGAACGCCATAAGACAGCATGATGCCCGCCATCTGGTCGGCCATGCCGTTTATGTTGTACGGAGTGTCATCCCCGGGACCCGACCACCACAGGGAGCCAGACCTGGCCTCGCCTGTTAGGGCAAAGGCTGGCTTTCCGGAATCGGGACCGTTTGGCCCGTAGCCAGAGCCGGAGCCATACACGATGTCAGGCCTGATCTTGGCCACATCGTCGTAGCCTAGTCCCAAACGCTCAGCCACTCCCTGGCGAAAGTTTTCGATAAATACGTCGGACTTCTTGATGAGCTTCTGCATTATCTCAAGGCCCTTTGGATTCTTGAGATCCAGTGCTATTCCGCTCTTGTTGCGGTTCAGGCTGCTGTAATAGGCGTTGAGACCGCCGCCAAGGTCAGCCTTTACACCGCCGAGAACGCCGAATTGACGCCCATGGTCTCCGTCAAGCGACTCCACCTTGATGACTTCGGCACCCATGTCGGCCAACATCATGGTGGATACGGGCCCAAACTGCCACATGGTCCAGTCGATTACCCGTATACCGTCAAGCGGTCCTTTAGCACCATTGGAATGGGCCCCATTGGACTCTTCTGTCACTATTAGCACCTTCCTAAACGGCCCAAGGGATGCCGTGGATTGACACAAGTATTAGCTCTTCAGCGGCATTATACCCAGTTGTCCAAAAGCAATGCAAAAAAACGGGCGACCCACCTAAGTGGGTCGCCCGTTGATTGAACTAATCTTCAGTTAGTACTGCCTCTGCGCCCTGGACCGTCCGCCCATGTCACCATAGGAAACGTTAGGGTCGATCACTACATCCAAGAGAGCGGGCTTGCCCGAGGCAAATGCCCTGGCCAACGCTGGCTTGATCTCATTTGGATCGGTGATGCGCTCGCCGTATCCGCCCATGCCTTCCATGATCTTGGCATAGTCGGTCTCCTGCGAAAGGTATGTAGCAAGAGCTCGGCCGGTCCGCTTGAGAACTCCCTGAGTGGTCTGGTTCCAGGCACCGTTGTTGCCCAGCACCGACACGATCGGAAGGTTAAATCGAACGTAAGTCTCCACATCGAAGCCGGTTAGACCAAAGCCACCGTCTCCGTAGACGATCACAACCTGTTTGCCCTTTCGTGCAAGCTGCGCTGCCGCAGCGAATCCGCTACCGGCGCCCAGGCAGCCGAACTGTCCTGGATCGAGCCAGTGACCAGGCTCATTGATGTTGAGCACGCGGGCTGCGAAGGTAACAATGTCTCCGCCGTCGCCGATAACTGTCGCATCTCGATCCAAGAAGTCCCGAAGGTCACCCACAAGGCGCATAGGATGAATCGGAACCGAGTCGCTGTTAAGCATAGGCTCGTCGACGGCCTTTAGCGCAGCGTCCTCTGTAATTACCTCTTCTACCCATGCCTTACCAGGGGACTTATATCCAGAAGCCTTCAATCCATCGATGATCGCTCGAAGTATGACTTTAGTGTCACCGACAATACCCGCATCTACCGCACGGTTCTGGCCGATCTTAGAACCGTCTGTCATGATTTCAATTAGCTTCGGGTTCTGCGGGAAAAGGCTATCTGCGCCGTAGCTCAGTCGGAAGTCGATCGGAGTCCCGATCAGGATCACAGTATCCGACTTCACCATGCCATACCGTCGACCAAGGCTGCCAATATTGGGGTGGTCAGAAGGTACGCTGCCGCGACCCATAGCATTTAGGAAGACAGGGGAATCGATCAGCTCGATAAACTCCGTCAACTCCTCAGATGCCTCCGTCCACCATACATCGGAACCAGCAAGCACCATAGGGCGCTCAGCGTTCTTTATGATGTCGATAGCCTTCTGGATGTATTCTGGATCGCCGTATGCACGAGCCTCGGTCCTATACCGCTCTGGAAACTTGATGTCGTCCTCTTCAGCCATACCATTAACGACGTCAATAGGCATCTCAAGGTATACCGGTCCAGGAACGCCAGACATGGCATGCCGGAAAGCAATAGAGACGTAATCCGCAATACGGTCAGTACGTTTGACCTGCTCGGAGAACTTGGTAATAGGACGAAGGAATGTGGCGCTATCGAAGTCCTGAAGCCCACCGCGAAGATGGTCGCTTATTCCAGCGTTACCCCCAACAATGATCATGGGACTAGGCGCCTGGAACGCATTAGCAATTCCGGTTACTGCGTCCGTGACACCAGGTCCTGCTGTTACGATGCAGACTCCAGGCTTACCAGTGACTTTGGCCCAGCCTTCCGCTGCATGGGCAGCTACCTGCTCGTGACGAAAGTCGATTATCTCGATACCCTCGTCTGCACAGCCCTCATAGAGGTTATAAATGTGGCCACCGTTTAGCGTGAATACGTATTCAATGCCCTCACGCTTTAGTGCTTTGGCAAATATATGCCCACCGCTTATCTCAGACATCGGTCCTCCTATTTATTTTGTTTTGCCGACCAAGGGCAAGTATCGTTTCTCACCCTACATTTAAAACAGTACTTTTTTTCTGCCTATAGAATGGCTCCGGCCTCTTGGAGCTTCTGAATGCCGTCCCAGTCGTATCCCAACTCATCTATCAGGATTTCTTCCGTGTGTTGTCCCAACTCAGGGGCCTCTCTCCAGATTCCTGCCGGGGTTTCGCTGTATGTGTTGGGATGGTTGCACATTTTAACAGAGCCGAGCACAGGATGCTCGAATTCCGCAATATAGTTATTGGCGATGACCTGAGGATCGTTTTCCAACTCCGTAACGCTCTGAACTTTGGCGTATATGAAGTCGATTTCACAGTCCCGGAACGCCTGGTCCCACTCATCTGCCGTTTTCGTCGCGAAGACTTTATCGATGTGCTTGACCAGTTCGGCTGAGTTCTCCGCTCTGGCAGCCATATCGCTGAATTTGGGATCGTCTATAAGATGCTCAAGACCCAGCACTCGGGCCATTGGCGCCCAGTATGGGTCCGGCTGCAGATGCATCATCTGTATGCACCGACCGTCGCTCCCCTTATAGAGGTTAGCCAGCGGATTGGTTGGCGCTTCTCTTTCGTAGGACCGGAAGTCCTTCCCCTGATTGAGCAGGCTCATGGACATTCCCATACCCTGAAGCCACATGTTGGCGCTAAGGTGGGATGTCTCCACCTTCTGCCCCTTGCCCTGAAGGTGCGTGCAAACCAGCGCCGCCAAAACGCCCTGACACAGCATGATGGCCCCTATCTGGTCGGAGATGCCCTGAGTAACTCGCGTAGGGTACTCTGCTTTCGGATCCGATGCAGATATCATAAGACCGCTTCTGGCCTGGCCACATCCATCAAAGGACGGAAGGTGGGAATCTGGGCCATTAGGTCCGTAGCCGTTTGCTGAGCCGTAAACCAGTTTTGGATTTATCTCACTCAGCTTCTCGTAACTCATGCCCAAGCGCTCGGCCACACCCTGGCGGAAGTTCTGCACGAATACGTCGGCGTCCTTCACCAGCTTGTAGACGATCTCGCGGCCCTCTTCCGTTTTGAAGTTGATGGCCATCCCGCGCTTGCCGCGGTTCGTTGTCTCGAAGTAAGCGTTGCGGCCCTCGCCCAGGTCCATGCTCAGGCTTGAAGCCCTCCACAGTCCTCGGCCAGCGTCGCCATCCAAGGACTCGATCTTGATGACATCCGCACCCATGTCCGCCATCATTGCGGTGGATACGGGGCCAAACTGCCATACAGTCCAGTCCAATACCCTGACGCCCTTTAGGGGACCGTCTACCTTCACAGAACTATTAGAATACATATACAGCCTCCAGAGCATCAGCAACGGTTCGAGAATTAATCGCGGAATTTCGGCGGCATTGTAGCACAAACATATATATGGGTAGTACAACGATTACCAAAATGGCGTACATGCCTCTCAATGTGGGTCTAAGAGGGGAGAACACCGCCACCGGCCTGTGCTAAAATCCCGGCTGAATGAGCACTCAAATCGTCGTCATATCCGATACCCATTTCCACAAATGGGACGAGGTCCATCCCGACATTCGTCTGGCAGTGGCCTCGGCAGACATCGCTGTGCACTGCGGTGATTTCGTGCGCATGGATGTCCTAGACGGCTTCAGGGTCGAGGCTAAGCGAGCCATAGTGGTCCACGGCAACACGGACCCTGTGGATATGCGCAAGGCCATCCCTTATACAGAAGTCATTGAGGTAGAGGGCAAGCGCATCGGCATCATTCACCCGGCCTGGGGCGGACCCGAGTTTGAGCCAGAGGCGCTTTTGCCTGACTTTCCCGAACCTGTGGACATTATTCTCTACGGCCACCTGCATGTGACGGTGAATGAGACAATAGGCGGCGTGCTTTACGTAAATCCGGGCCAGGCCTACTCCTCCTTCATGGTAGCCGCAACTATCGCTGTGCTTACTCTGGACGAGGGCCAAGTAACTGTGGAAATACGCGAGGTGGTGCCCGCCCGCTAAAAGTTCCTGAAATAGTTGGAGTCAAAAAAGAATTGGGATAAACTTCCCGCAGAATCACGGGATCAAGTGCCGAGAGGATAAATATGCCAAAAAGAATTAACAAGATGATCGAACTTCTGGAGCAAGGCCAGCCAATCTACTACACCGGCGCGCATTCCGGGGCCGTTCTCAATTACGAGGAGGGCCTCAAGATGTCCAAGACCTGGGCCGACTACATAAACGTTGGCATGGAGCATGGTGCCTTCGACATGGCAGGCCTGGACCAGTTCATGCGCGGCCTGATTGATGGCGGCCCCACCAACAGCGGCCACCGTACTCCTGCGGTGATAGTCGAAATACCTGTGGACGGAGGCAACGCCGAGATCGTCAGAGCGAACTCCTGGCAGTTTCGACAGGTCTTGTCCAGAGGTGTCCATGGCATTCTGCTGTGCCACGCGGAAAATCCAGGCGCGGTGCGGGCCTTTGTTGAGACTTGCCGCTACCCGATTAACAAGATCGGCGTGGGCAACAACATAGGCGAGGGGCATCGCGGCGCTGGCGGGCAGAACCAGTCTGGCGAGGTGTGGGGCATCTCCGGCGATGATTATCTGGACAAGGCTGACCCATGGCCGCTAAATCCAGATGGTGAGCTATTGCTCGGCCTGAAGATAGAAAACAAGCGAGCCTTGGCCAATGTCGAGTTGACCACCCAGATTCCCGGCATTGCTTTTGCCGAGTGGGGTCCGGGCGACATGAGTCTGGTACACGGCTACAAGCACCTGCCACCCTTGGCCGAGAGGCCAACAGAGCTTGTGGCGGCGCGAAATCGCATCAAGGCTGCGTGCGACAAGGCTGGGCTGTTCTTCCTCAACTCTGTGGCACCGGACGATGTTGTGGATATGATCGACGAAGGCGTCATGGTCTGCGCGGGCAACAGCGAGGAAGCGGCAAAGATTGGCAGAGCACACACCAAACGAGAGATGCCTGTTTAGGAGCAGCAAACAACAACAGGAGCTAGACCGAAATATTAGAAAAGGGCTTCCCGATATCGGGAAGCCCTTTTCATTCTTGAAGTTCATTCAACGCCATGGCCCCTAGCCCATCGGGCCCATCTTTCGTCCGCCCAGCAGGTGCATATGGAAGTGAGGCACCTCTTGACCAGCGTCATCTTTCTGGTTAATCACCAACCTATAACCGGACTCAGCCACGCCCTCGCTATTGGCCATCTCTCGCGCCGCATTGAACATGCAGGCAATCACCGGCTGGAACTCGGGCCTCATGCCAGAGAGGTACGTGAAGTGCTGTTTCGGTATGACTAGCAGATGCGTTGGTGCCTTCGGAGCAATGTCCCGTATCACGAAACAGTCCTCAGCTTCCAACAGTTTCTCACTGGGTATCTCTCCAGCGAATATTTTGCAGAATATACAGTCTTCAGCCATGTTTTTGCATCATCCTAGTAAGGCTTATTTTCACTTGCAACACACTTTCCGGCTCTGGTGTTTTTGCGGAAAAACTGACTATTCCAGAACGGCGATGGCCTCGATCTCAATCAGGTACTCCGGCCTGACCAGACCCGGTATGAATACTGTGCTGCTAGCAGGGCCATTATCTGGGAAGTAGCGCAGCCTGACAGCGGCGTACGCCGGGTAGTCTTCCCGGTGAAGCATGAAGCAGGTTATCTTCGTCACGTCGGCCCACGTAGCGCCCGCGACGGTCAGGGCCGCTTCAAGATTCTTGAAGACCTGTTCCGACTGCGCGCCGGCGTCGCCCTCTCCGACAATATTGCCCTGGGCATCCACCGAAACGTGCCCTGAAATGAAGACCTGGTTTCCCACCCTGGTCGCTGGGGAGAATCCGGCGGGCTTTTTATTTGGATTGGTAAAAAATGTCTCTCGTGCCAAACTAAAGTCTCCTTATTTAATTAAGGTCCTGCTTAAGGTCCGGATATTTCGAAAAATGGCATAACCGTCGCTCCAATAACTATCCCTACGATGAACGAAAACAAATTAATCGCGACCAAGCTTGGAATCACAATTACAACGGCCCGCATCGTTGAAGTGTAACCCAGCGTATGTCGGACGGCGACTACCATTGCGACGATTTGCCAAACGAAACCAACGAGGGCTATGAGCGGACCCACCACAGGAATGAATCCAAATATCTTCAAGATGCCAGGAGCCGAGCGAACCCTGTCGTTCTGACCATCTGCCACCAGTTGCAATCGGTTTCCGGCGTCTTCAGGATGGTTGTGCCTATGACAAAACTTAGGACAGCCCACAAGGCCCAGGCCATTATGACCGTTAACAGGCTGACAATTATGACACCCACGCTACCGGATAATCCTCCGATGCCGCCAGCGATGGCCACGATGACCACCACGAGAAGCGCCTGCATCGTCGCGCTATGGTCAGCTTCCACATCCTCCTATGTATGCGGGTCCAGCCGCATCGCCCCTATGAATCGCTCAGGGAATTGCTCAAGGAGTCGCTCAAGCATTAATGCACTCTCTGCTTACGAAGTAAGTCCGAAGTAAATCCACCTATCTCCCTAGCTGCATTACCTCTATGCGAGTGTTGTCTGGCGTCTTGATGAAGGCCACCTGGCTTCCGGGTCGGCTGCCAGGATTGGGACCCTCAGCTACGACGGCTCCCAGACCTTTGAGTCGCTCTAGCTCGGAGTCCATATCATCCACGGTTATGCCGAAGTGCTCCAAACCGAAGTGTGCGTCAGCGTCACCAGGCCCCAGTGTTTCACCGTCTCGTACTCCGGAAATCCTTATGATGATGCCATCGTTCGTCTTGCACTCTATGAAGCGGTCACCTGATGGGCGCACCCTGTCGCTAACGATAGTGAAATCAAACGCCTCGACATACCAAGTTGCTGTCTTCTCTGGGTCTGGCGCCTTGAGATGTACATGCTCAAATGCAAATGCCATTTGGCGGACTCCTCTCTTTTATATCAAATCTATCAAAATATGGCCGCCGACTGCGGTCGCTCGAAAGCCTATGACATGCCGAAAGCACTGTCAAGACGACGGCGTTCGGACTTCGTTGACCTGCATGTAGGCGTGTGCTAGCTTTGCCTCGTAACCTGACAAAACCAACAGCAAGGGGATCAGCCATGAGCACCAGCTCAAAGGACGTCCAGGACATCGAGTGGGATGACCCAGTCGATGCTATAGAACAGCTTTACGAGATGGGATGGACCGACGGGCTTCCTGTAGTGCCACCCACAGAGGACAGGGTAGGGCAGTTTCTGGCAATAGGTGGAAGGCCATCCGACGAACTGGTGGGCAAGCTGCCAGAGCGTCGCCGAGAAATCACTGTGGGCAAGATTGCAGCTAATGCCGTTATGGCAGGCTGCAAGCCAGAGTATTTTCCCGTGGTGCTCGCCGCTGCTGAGGCAATGCTAGACCCTCTATTCAACCTGGTCGGTCCGTCGTCCAGCCTGGGTGGATCAGCGATCCTGGTGATTGTTAACGGTCCTGTGACCCGCGAACTTGGCATCAACTCCAGAAACAACCTCTTCGGACCCGGAAACAGGGCCAACGCTACTATAGGAAGGGCTGTCAGGCTCATTCTGATGAACGCTTGCGCAGCCATTCCAGGACTGTTCGACCGTAGCATTCTGGGCCATCCCGGTAAGTACAGCTACTGCATCGCCGAGGCTGAGACGGAGACGCACTGGACGCCTCTTCACGTGGAACGCGGCTTCTCCGCCGAGCAGAGCGCCGTCACGGTCTTTGCATGCGACGGGCCACGACAGGCTCGCACCAGCGGTGGCCCTGAGAATATACTGACGACGGTCGCTGATGTTGCTGGCACTCTCGGCACATCGCTGTCTACCGTCGGCTCCACTAACGATAGCAGCGCTATTGTCCGGCAGGGCGAGCTGACGCTGATCGTCGCTGGTGAAAGCAGGGTGTGGGACGGCTGGAGCAAAGATGACGTGAAACGAACAGTCCACGGCAAGATGAAGCGTTCTATAGCCGACCTCAAGCGCGCCGCCGAAATCAAAGGCGAAATCCTGCCTGAGGACGAGACGACTATGCTGCCCCTAGTGGCCAAGCCTGAGGACATCCTGGTTGTGTTCGCCGGTGGAGTAGAGAAGACGATGTGCGGAGTCATTCCCAGTTGGGGGCCAAGAGTCTCTTCTACTGCCGTGACCAAAGCGGTTAGGACAGCCTAGGAGGCTTCAACGTCAGTAGGTGGCCTTTTGAAGACGCGACTTCTCGACGCCCTGGCCTCGCTGGCCTCTTTTATCTGGGCCATGTGCTTGACCAGCGTTCACTCGAAAGTCGGCTTGGTGTATATCACGCCTCCCAACCATCCAAAAAACGGGAAGCGTTTCCAGATGAACTCGCCGTCGTGGACGAGGTCCGTCTCAAACTCGCCCGCCTCCTCAAAGAGGAACTCCTCAGTGGCATAACTCAGCTGCCCTGACAGGTGCTTGAACCTTATGCGGCTGGGCTTTTCCAGCGTTATCTCTTCCACTGTGTCGTAGGAGATCGGGCCGGCCTTGGTGCGGAACCTGACCACCAGTGAATCGCCATCGCGTGAGATCACTTCTGAGGCCTCGTTGTTATCGCCCTTTAATTTGCCACGCCCGAAAGACGACATCATCTGAAAGATAAGTTCACGTGGGGCGTTTATGCGTACGCTGTGTGTCTTCAGCCGGATGGGCTTTGCCATATTGGGGCCTCTCCAATTTGAAGGGCCTGAGCAGACCCTGCCTTTAGCAAATTAGATGACCGAATATCGGAAAGGGTTTTGGCTACGTAGCGCCGAATGCTCGGACGCTATTTCCAAAAGCCATGATCTTATCGATATCCTTCACGCCGTCGGTCTCCACGCCCGTCGACACATCTACAACCCACGGGCTGGCCATCGAGATGGCTTCCTGGACGTTCTTGGGATTCAGGCCACCTGCCAATATTATGCGGTAGTGTTTGGCAATCTCGGCAGCAATGTTCCAGTCAAAAGACTTGCCAGTGCCGCCCAGAGCCCCGGCCGTGTACTTGTCCAAGAGGCACATGTGCATTCGGCTGGCTATATCTTCGATATGCTTTCGTATAGAGGCCACAAGCTTCTCCTTGGGACCATCGTCCGATACCTTCAGCATTTTGATTACCCAGGCGTCGATGCTGTCACAGTAGTCCGAAGACTCGTCGCCGCATAGCTGAGCGAAATCCAGGTCACACTCGCCGACTATCCGGTTGACTTCAGATATGGGCTGGTTTGCGAAAAGACCCACAATACGCGGTCCATCTGCGCCGGTCCGCCTCTTAACTTCCTGGATGATCTCGGCTGCCTTTGCCTCTTCGATCTGTCTGCGGACACCAGGGACGAAAACGAACCCCAGAAAAGATGCTCCGGTATCTGCTGCGGCCAGAGCATGGTCCAGTGTTCTCAACCCGCATATCTTAAATTCGGTCATGCAAGCTCCCTAAGTTTTGCGCCAACGTCTGATGAGGTTACCAGGGCCTCGCCAATCAGTGCTGCGTGTGCCCCAGCCTCTTGTACTCGCTGCAAGTGTTCAACAGTGCTGATTCCACTCTCGCTTATTATTATCTTATCGGAGGGAATGGCAGATGCCAAATGCTCGGTCACGGACAGATCTGTAATGAAGGTCCTGAGGTCCCGATTGTTAATGCCGATCACGTCAGCGCCCACATTTAGCGCCACTTCAAGCTCGGACTCGTTGTGCACCTCGACCAGCGACTGCAATCCGACGGATGAGCTTAGCTCAAGAAGTTCGGTCAGGCAGAAGGGCGTCAGCATGGCCACTATCAACAACAGAGCATCAGCGCTGTACGCGCGGGCTTCGTAAACCTGGTATGTGTCGAAGATAAACTCTTTGCGCAGCACAGGAACGTTCTTCGGGTAGGCTACTTGCTGAACGGCTTCCATGTTATCGATACTGCCCTGAAAGTGGTTCGCCTCAGTCAGCACGGATATGGCCGCAGCGCCGTTTCCTACGTAGGTCTCCGCTAGGTCCACGGGATCGAAGTCGGCTCTCAGCAGGCCTTTGGATGGCGACGCCTTTTTGACCTCGGCAATGATTCTTATCTTGTCCCCGCGCAGGGCACCAGCAAAGTCCAAAGCAGGCTGTCGCGCATCGATCCGCCGCTGCAACTCCGATACCGGCAGAGCAGTTTTGAGACGCTCGACGTCGATTCGTTTTACATCAACGATCTTTTTTAGAATGTCTGGGGTGCCGCTATCAGCCAAAATGCTCCTCCGTGTTGTTACTTTCTACGCCGGATTATTCCAGATAAAGCTCGATTGTTATGCAGTATTACCCCATGATATAATCTATTTGATATTACACCACTCAGATAACACGTATTATTCGTGGCAGAACGAGAAAACACAACAAATCAGAGATCTAGGTTTATGCAGATATTCCGTTCGATTTTCTCACATTAAAATCTATTATTGCTGGTCTTAAGAGGAGCTGGTCTTCTAATGATTGTAATAGAAAACCTAAGAAATAGGTTTAGTCGGATATTCCGTGGGATGATCTCACTAAAGTTATTTTTTACTGGTCTTAATGGTAATCGGCGTTCTAATGATTATGAATGACAATAAAGACTTCAAATTTAATCATCAAATCCGAGAGATTTTGGCTGAAATTGGTAAAGCTCTTATTATTGCTGCAGTGCTGGGATTTACCGTTGACATGGCCTTAAAAAAGAACTTGGCACGTGATGCTCTGGAAACCGCCTTTGGTTATACATTGCCTGCGGAACTACGAGATTGCATGAAATGGCTCTATGGGTTGAAATGGCTATGCATATCATCCAGGTTAGAAATAAAATTGGCCGACGGTGGTTTGGAAGATCGCCTAGAAGTAACTCGTACATATCGCAGAACATTGCAAAACATAACAAACAACATTGAACGTATTAACCCGTATACACATGTTGGCGAGTATTTTTTTGACAATTATGCGTCAGAGATAGTGTTGTTAAGGTATAAGATCGGCAATGATGGTTGGGTGCCAGTTCTTGCTGATCAAGGCGCTCGAAGGAGTACGTTAGCATCCGACCCAACTCCACAATCACTATTGAAGCCATATGTAAGTTTTACCAACGAAAGACGGACAGTTGGGATGAAGCTTTTCGAACACCAACAATTAACCCCGAAATAATTATTACGAAACCTGACTAAATTGACCTGTTCATTGGCTTTGGAAATCCGGAACAGGCATCCATAATCCCTCCAAAACATGGAGACAATGCGTATTCGGTCAGAGGAATCCTGCTTCCTTACCAAGTCATCGAATTTCACTGGTGGCCAAATGAGAAAATGAAGAAATTTGTAAAGACAGCTCAGCCACGCAAACGACGCCATCTGAAATATCTGCTTCTTGTTTTTACAAAAATTCAAAATACTAGCAAATAATATTAGGCGAGCAACACCCAGATGCGAGACGAAAGTTAACGGTACCATAACCAGTCTGCCGATATACCCTCAGTCCTTATTCCAGGCTTTGGCTAAGCTCCACGAAGCTCTCCATGCTGGCCTGGGCTTTGCCGCTATCGATGGCCTCGGCAGCAACGCCAACGCCGTCTTTGAGCGAAGTAATCTTGTCCGCCGCCAGTAGCGCCGCCGCCGCATTAAACAGCACGATGTCTCGCGCTGGTCCGGACTTGCCTGAGAGTACGTCGCGAAGAATCTGAGCGCTGGCGTCAACTCCTCCAGCCTGAATGGCCGACGCCGGAGAGGAAGACAATCCCACATCGCCAGGACTAATAGAGCGCTCCGAAACGGTCCCG
>CAUZQF010000006.1:0-23661 GCA_963581905.1 Dehalococcoidia bacterium | reverse complement strand
AAGAAAGAGGGCACAACTTAAGTGTGCCCTCTTTTGCTATTCCTATATTTCGATCAAGCGTACACCTGACCATGCCCGACTAGAAGCCGCCTGCAACCGCCGGTACGATGCTTACCTCGTCACCAGTATTGGTGGCGGTACCGAGTCCGTCCAGAAACCGAACGTCTTCGCCGTTGACGTAGATGTTAACGAAATTCCTGAGCTCGCCCTGATCGTCGCAGAGACGGCCCTTGATGCCAGGATATTGGGACTCCATAGAGTCAATTAACACGCCTAGGGTTGCGCCCTCAACGGTCACCTTGTCGTCGCCGTTGGTCACCTTGCGCAGCGGCGTCGGGATCCTCACCATTATACTCATATGTCTGTTTCCTCCATAAATGCCAGTTGAGACAGGTATTTATTTTCTATTTAGATGCGAAAAATATTCAAGCGGCTATCCCTCTAAGACGTCGCCGCTGACCGAGTCAACTCTAACCCCGGTTTCAGTAACCCACTCCAGTCCTCTATCGATTTCTTGGTCCTCGCCTTCAAGCTCAAGGATAACCCAGCCCATGTCTTCGCGGACATCGGCCCTGCGAATATTAGTCACGATCTCGAAGTTTTTCCCCAAGAGATATATAAGAGGCTCAGTAATGAGGCCCTGTGGAAAAGTTATCTTGATTCGACGCTTAGCCATTTTGCGTTTTTTTCTCCCTAGCTGCCATGGATTCCATGAAGTCGGCGTAGTTCGGAGACGTGTACACCGGGTGAATCACGTCCTCAATGGCCTCCTGCGTTTTCAGGCCATTGCCTGTGATGTACGCAACAGTTACGTCGTCAGGCTTTATTACGCCGGAGAGAGCCAGCTTTCGTAGAGCGGATATGACTACGCCACCGGCGGTCTCTGTGAAGATGCCCTCGGTCTCGGCCAAAAGCTGAATGCCCTCAACGATCTCGTTTTCAGGAGCAATAACAGCGCTGCCATCGGTTTCCTCTATCGTCTTGATAGAGTAGAAGCCGTCGGCTGGGTTTCCAATAGCCAGGGACTTTGCGATGGTGTCCGGAGTTACTGGTCGCACATGCGGTGTGCCCTCGTTATATGCCCTTACGATTGGCGAGCAACCGTCTGGCTGGGCAATGTGCATTCGCGTCTCAGCCTTGTCTATAAGGCCAAGGTCAGTAAGCTCCTTTAGGCCTTTCCAGACCTTTGTGAACAGCGAACCCGATGCGCCAGGAACCACGCAAACGTCTGGTGCCCTCCAGCCTAGTTGCTCCGCAACCTCGTAGGCCAGCGTCTTGCTGCCTTCGGCGTAGAAGGGGCGCATATTGATGTTAACGAACGCCCAGCGATGGTTGTCCGCTAGTTCGCTGCAAAGGCGATTTACCTGATCGTAATTGCCTTCCACAGCCACCAGAGTGGCGCCGTAGATACCGGCACCGAGAATCTTGCCTCGCTCCAGATCGGACGGGAAGAATACCATGGTGTCCATGCCGGCCTTCGCGCCGTGTGCGGACACCGAGCCAGCAAGGTTGCCTGTGGAGGCGCATGCCAGCATATCGAACCCAAACTCCAAGGCCTTGGCTGATGCAGTCGCAACCACGCGGTCCTTGAAGGAGAACGTTGGGTTTACGCTGTCATTCTTAATATACAGCTTATTAAGTCCTAGCTTGCCACCCAGGTTCTTGGCATGGATCAGAGGCGTGAACCCAGTCCCCATGTCCAATGCCATCTTGGCATCCACGGGCAGCAGGTCGTGATAGCGCCACATTGTCGGTGGGCCATTGGCAATGCGGTCCCGGCTAATTACCTTGGCAATGGCGTCGTAATCGTATGCGACCTCCAAAGGGCCAAAGCAGAAATCACAGACATATAACGGCTCTATTGGGTACTCGTTACCGCATTCGCGACAACGCAGACACTTCACATGGGCCAACGGGTCGATCCTCCCCACAAACTAAACCGCACAATTATACAAAACCCACCAGTTGGGAGCAATATGTAGACGGATGCTACCAATATTCCTGGTGTGTTGTCAAGCAAGCAGCCCTTGGAACAGGGATGCAGCCCTGTTTGGGCCTTAATATCCAGACATAGTATTGCTTGGACTTGTAGACTGCCACAACGGCTTATATACTCTAACTTTAACTCGCGGATGGTGAGCATGGCTCCACAACAACGCAACCTTCCCTTATTCCCGCTCAACACGGTTCTCTTCCCAAACGCCACTCTGCCTCTTCAGATTTTTGAAGACCGGTATAAAGAGATGCTGCGTGATTGCTTAGACTCGGACTCCCGCTTCGGCATAGTGCTGATCAAAGAAGGCCAGGAGGTAGGCGACCCGTCCACTCCCTACAACGTGGGCACCGTCGCTCACATCCTGCAGGTCAGCGAGATACGAAACGGGGCAAGGTTTTTCGTGTCAACCCAGGGAGGACGGCGCTTCTCCATAAACAACATCACTCAGCGACGGCCATACATGATTGCCGACGTTGAACTGTGGGACAGAGAGACGGAAGAAGAGCTGGTGGGCAAAGAGCTGGATGAGGTCAAGGAAGCGCTAACCAAGTACCGCAGCCTGGTGACAGGGCTTGAGGGCGGATGGATGGGCGAGCTTCGACTAACGGCCGATCCCGTTTCGCTCTCCTACGAGATCGCCGGCATACTGCAGATCCGAATGCACGAGCGCCAGGCCCTTCTAGAAGAGTCGCATGTGTCGGACCGGTTGCAGTCAGAGCTGAAGTACCTCCAGCGAGACTTGGAAGCCCTTACCAAAGAGGTATCCCGCAAGATGCGTCGCAAGTTCAGCAACCAGTGATTTTTGAATAGTCGGCAATTCAAGGGTGATTTTACGGAAGTCTTCTTGAGGCGTACCGGCACCGCTAAAGAAACTTTTTGATCTGGATCTACAAACCAAGTGCAATTCAAGTATGAATTCGCGGGAGTCTTCTTGAGGCGAACCCAGGCGGCTGCAGAAACATCGCGATATAGGGATATGGGCGTTCAAAGCAAGTCCGCGACTATGTCATCGAACTTAAGGCTACTCCCCTAACAGCCAGATTTCCTGCTAGCTGCTACTTGGAAAACTATCCAGCCTCACTGCGTTTTCCTTCAGCAACGGCTCATCGAAAACGTCCGGATGCACCATCTGCGCAAGCAACTCCAGCGCGTCCACTAGCCTGGGACCGCTGCGGCTGAAGTATGCGCTGGCATCGGCCATGAAGACCCTGCCCTCTCGGACGGCTCGTAGCTCTCCGAAGTCCTTCAGAATATCGAGACCTGACAACTCTTCAATGCCACGCTGCACTCCCATGCCGCAGGGCATCAGCACCAGCACATCCGGGTCGGCATTCCGCAGGCCGTCCATGGTGATGCGCGTGGAAGGCTGTCCAGGCTTAGCCAGTGCGTCCACGCCGCCAGCCATCTCCACCATCTCCGGCACCCAATGTCCGGCCACGATTGTCGGCTCCAGCCACTCGATGCACGCAACGCTAGGCCTGTTTTCGACCTCAGCAGCCTGAGAGCGCACCTTGTAAATCCTGGACTGCAATTTGCTAACAATCTCCTTTGCCAACGGAAGCGTCCCGGTGAAGCGTCCCACATTCTCAATGTCATGGAGCACGTCACCAATGCTGCCCGGGTCCAGGGACATCACGACAGGGGGCATCTCCAGGTTCACAACAGCCTTCTGCACGTCCTCAAAGGAGACCGCGCAAACGTCGCATAGCTCTTGAGTGAGCACTAGTCCTGGCTTGACCTCGCTTAGCAATTCCTCGTCAACTTCGTATATGCGCTCCCCGCGAGCGTACATCTCGGAGACGACCCGATCGATCTCCTGGCCGCTAAGGGATGTTGCGTCGAACCTGCTACGCACTACTTTCGGCTTATCCTGGGCTTCGGCAGGATAGTCACACTCGTGGCTGACCGCCATTAATGAGTCGCCTAGTCCCAGCGCGTACACGATCTCCGTGGCGCTGGGCAGAAACGAACATATTCTTATTTTTGACTCTGATGGAATACCGGGCTTGGAAGTGTCGTCAGACATTGGGATACCTCTTGTGCATCTGGTTGGCAACAGGTCTTCACGACGCTAACCGACACCTGTAGCAATAACAGCGTAATCGTACCATAGCGGCGCGGCCAAAAAGAAAGGCCGACTAGATATTCCAGTCGGCCTTTCCAAGATCAGCTTTTCTTATGACTAGACGTTGAGCACGCCCTCTTTGGCGAACGCGTCAGCAAGACGAGCGATACCTTCATGGATGTCCGCCGGCGTGTTGTACCCGAAGCACAGGCGGGCATAGTTCTTGCCAGAAACGCCGTCAGGTGCGAATAGCGGGCCTGACTGGTA
The DNA here is from genome assembly GCA_963581905.1 of Dehalococcoidia bacterium. GTDB lineage: Bacteria > Chloroflexota > Dehalococcoidia > Lucifugimonadales > JADFKI01 > Casp-Chloro-G4. The sequence goes on along the minus strand of CAUZQF010000006.1, from coordinate 19,333 downwards.
TCCAACATCGGCAGTTTCCAGCACCTTGTCACGAATGATCTGAAGGTCGGCCTCTTCCTGCATCTTCAGCCAGACGAACAGGCCGCCTTTTGGCTCAGTCCACTCAGCGGCCGAACCGAAATTCTCGCCGAGAGCGGCTACCATGGCATCCCGCTTGCCTCTCTGAATATTGTTAATCTCGATTATGTGCTCGTCAAGATTACCGGTAGCATAACGATGCACGGCCCACGATGCAAACTGGTTAACCGAGCCTCCGCTCTTAACTGCCCTGGCGATATCCATAACAGCCTTGGGGGCGGTCATGTAGCCGATACGCATGCCCGGAGCGATGATCTTGGAGAATGACCCGGTGTACATGACGCTGCCGGTGTCATCCAAAGAGTATATGGAAGGCTCTGACTTGCCCTCGTAGCGCAGGTCCACGTAGCAGTCGTCTTCCAGAATCGGTACGCCGTACTGATGCGACAGGCTTAGCATAGCCTCGCGCCGCGCTTGGGTGGCCGTCCAGCCCTGTGGATTCTGGAACGTTGGTATGGTGTAGATAAATTTGGGCTTTTTGCCTTCCCCGATGGCCTTCTTGATCTCGAACTCCAGCGAGTCGGGTAGCATACCATCCTCGTCGCAGGCAACGCCTCGAATGTCCGCATAGAACCGCCTGAGCTGTCCAAGTGTACCGGAGTAGACGAAGTCCTCAGTAAGAACGACGTCTCCGACATCGAGTAGAGATTCGCAGATCATATGGATGGGCTGACCTGAGCCGTCACCAAGGATGATGTCATCGGCCGAGACATGGATGTCGCTGTCGCGAGCCAACTTCTGCGCAACAAATTCTCGCAGTGGTGAATAACCGCTCTGATGTGCATACAGGGAGAGGTCTCCGCCCTCTTCCGCCATGGCTTCCTTGAGGCCGTCTAGCAGGCCATCAAGTGGCAGCGACGCTGGGTCAGGATAGGCGACGGCAAAGTCGTATTTGCCACGCTTTACTACGGGTGCCTCTTTGGCAACCGGGGCGTTTTTCGCGAAGAGTCCGTCGAAACTAAATTGAGAATCCGCCAAATTATTTCTCCTTGTTCTGGAATCCTAGCGATTGCATACGGAAGGATTCGCCATCAATCCAGGGTCAAGTGTATTACCTTTCCTGAAAGATGACAACGAAACAGCCTGGTAGTCAAATCGCTAAGAGAAATGCAATTGTGCGAATCCCGCCAACACCAAGGGGAGGGCTAATGCTCCAGAATGAGTTTGCCTGCTATGCCCGTACACACTATCGCGAAGGACAGGAAGGCCTAACTTGATTATCGTATTAAGAATAGTAGCGTTAGCACTAATCGGCGCTACTTTCCTTCTGAACCTGGGTTGGCGCAGGCGACTGATTTACGTCACGTTACTGATTCTTCTCATGATAACGGGATCAATAGTGGCCGTTTCGATTACAGATCGTTCGGGCTCTGGTTTTGATTCCTCTCCTCGCGCATCGTCGTCCCCAACCCCTGCGCCCATTGGCGGGCCTGACGTTCCAAGCTTTGAATCTGCCTGCCGGGAATTTCGACTGGCTATTCGAGAGGTGTATTCCGGCGTGCTTGATGAGTTCGCGGAACGGCAGAGGAAATTTGACGGGATTCGGGCTAACGCAACTTTCCCGGGGTCCCCAGTATCATTCCTCGACCTATTTAATTGCTACGCTATCGCCGTAAATGAAAAGCTAGGCACCGAAGAACTTGGTACACCGCCTACGACAAGTGACTCGGATGTTGGACTGCAGGACAGGGCCATCCGCAGGGCGCGAGATGACATGCTCAGCGAGTGCAGAACGAGGCTGGGCTAGATTGCGCCCATCTCTCTGAGGCGAACCAGATCTGTCTTGGATAGGCCCAGCAACTTGCCATAGACTTCCTGGTTGTGTTGTCCTAGGGTTGGCGCAGGCTTGAGTTCCCATTCGAAGCCCCGAGCTTTATAGGGTCCCACCGGGTACTCCAACTCTCCAGCAACCGGGTGAAGCATTTTAGCGAAGTAGTCGCGCTCGCGAAGATGCTCCCATCCCAGGATGTCCTCGGGCGAGGCCACATATGCGAAGGCTAATCCCATATCCTGAGCCTTCTCGAATATCTCGCGCTTGCCATGCTGCTTAAGCCAGGGCAGTATCAGGGCGTCGAGTTCGTCGGCGTTTTCTCCCCTACCGCCACGATCGTCGAATTTGGGGTTGGTCAGAGCGCCGATTTTCATCAATTCAGCAACCTGCGGCCACTTGTGGTCCGGTCCGGCGATCACGCCAACGTAGCCGTCTTTGCAGGGATACGGCCCCCAAGCAGCGCGCCCGTAACCGCGATTGCCCGTGCGTCGGAAGTTGCTACCCGTGTAGCTGTACTGACTAAGGGCGTTCTCCAGAATGGTGGACAGGTATTCAGATATAGCAACGTCAACTTGCTGTCCCTGCCCCGTGCTGTCCTTATGCCAGAGGGCGCTCATGGTGCCAACGAAGCCGTTCTGACCGGCGCCATACTGAGCCAGTCGAACGCCCATATGCAGAGGCTCTCTATCCGGGTCGCCGGTGATGTACATAAGACCACCCAGGGCGTAGAGGTTAATCTCTCTTGCCGAGTAGTCCCTGTAAGGCCCAGTCTGTCCGAAGTTGGAAATGGAGGTCATTACCAGCTCTGGCTTGAGGTCTCGCAGCGTGTCGTAACCGAGACCAAGGCTGGCCATAACTCTAGGCTCGTAGTTCTCAACTACAACATCTGCCCAACCAAGCATGTCGAGAAAAATATTCTTCCCGGCAGCTTTCTTCAAGTCCAGGGTTATGCTTTTCTTGCTGCAGTTGAGGGAGAGGTAGAGGGCGCTATTCTCAGGGTCCTGCGATCCCTCCGGAAAGGGGCCGAGAAGCCTGGACGGGTCTCCGTGACCAGGCCGTTCAATCTTTATGACTTCCGCGCCCTGCGTCGCCATCAGGCGAGTCGCATATGGCCCGCACACGTAGTGAGTCAGATCAAGAACTTTAAGGCCGGAAAGTAGGCCCTCATTACTAGATAAATCTTCGATGGTTAATCCTCTGCGTGCTCTAACTACTGAATAGGTATAACGGCTCGCTTGTGATTGGCCACTGCTATTCGCTTATCCGGGCCTTCGTACACTTCGATGTCGTAGGTCAGCCGGTTTCGGTCGACTTCGGTCAGCGTCACTTTGACCTGGACCTTTTCGCCCAATGAGGTCGGCGCGAAGTGCCGAAGTCCGTCAACGGCGTAACCCACTGTGGTGTGAGCCTCTGCCAGGTAGGGCTCCGATTGCAGGATGCAGGTGTTCTCCATGAGCCCCAGCAGCGCCGGTGTGGAGAGTACGTCTGCGCCCTCTTTGCCCATGCGATTGACGGTGTGTTCCTTCGTGATCTCTATTTCCTGATCGAAGGTCTGGCCCATCTGTAATTTGTCCATTGTCATTTCAATTGCTCCGTTTGTTTTGAATTTTTTTGAACTACGGATAGCCTTAGATCGTTTAAGTTAGCCGTCATATTTTCAAACGGCGCTTCGATCACCACACAGGCTTGGCCATCACCGGCATCATCCTGAAAGACTCAAAAAATTCAAAAGACTTCGATACGTTTGAAGGCTTCGGCGTATTGGACGCCGATTCGTTTGCCTACGTCGGCGTAGCGCGATCGGGCCCTGACCTCACGCAACTCCCAGCCCTGCTCGACCTGGCTTCGGTGTTTGCTCAAGGCCTCCAATTTCTTCTCGAAAGTGTCGGTGACGTCGAGGAAAGTGTCAGGCTCAGGCGAGCCCCACAGGTAGACCTCCCTGACCTTGTGCGGCTCCAGGCCATCCTTGATGTGCTCAGGGAACGCGTGGATGTCCCTAGCGAACGGGAAAACGCAATTCAGCGTAACGCGGCCGGCAGTGTAATGGTCCGGATGCCTGATGTACGGCCTATTGGGGTCTACTGTAACCACAGTCTCCGGGCGGTGAATACGGATCTGCCGGGAAATCTTCTCGCGCAGCTCATAGCAGTCCTCCAGGCCCTGGTCGGGAAAGCCTAAGAACACCACCTCGGAAAGGCCAAGCACTTCAGCCGAATTCCTCTGCTCCTGCTCACGAGTTGCCGCTAGCACCTGCGGTTCCATATTCAAGTCAGAGCTGCCCTTGTCGCCATTGGTGCATACAAGCAGCACAACCTTGCGCCCCTGCGCGGCCCAATTCGCGACGGTGCCGCCTGCACCTGATTCCATATCATCGGGATGCGGGCTGACCACCAGAACGGGCGTCATGCTTCTGGTTGTGTCCATAGGGTCCTCAGGAATTGGGAACGGCAGCGTACTGGAATTCTGGACCACATTTCTGGTTGAACTAGACTCTGTCATTTACGCGACCTTTGCTAAAAATATGTACTAAGCGAGAGCAACTTAACGACCGTGGAACACTGGGATGCGCTTCTCCTGGAAAGCCTTGATGCCTTCCAATGCATCCTCAGTGCTCTGCAATCGACGATTCACGATTCCTGCCAAACGAACTCTGTCCTCAAGCCTCATGCTCTGACCTCGAACAGCGACCTCCTTAATGGTGCGCATCGGCAGAGGTGCGTTCTGCTTAAGCTTCTGGATAAGCTTGTCCACCTCGTCCATCAGGTCATCATGAGGAACGACCTTGTTAACCATGCCCATTTCGTAAGCGCGATCTGGCGTGATCATATCGCCTGTGAACAGGTACTCGAAGGCTAAGTTGATTGGCACCTTCTGCGCCAGCATGCATGGCCCGCTGACGGAGCCTATACCTCTTTTTGCCTGGGGCCAGCCGAACTGGGCCTGGTCAGAAGCTATGCGAATGTCCGACGCCAGCGCCAGGCCACCACCCTGTGCCAGGCAGAAGCCATTTACTGCGGCAATTAGCGGCTTGAAGATCTGCGACTGATAAACGTACAGGTCCTCTGTGGAAATCTCGGGGTCGTACAGGGCATCACTCCTGCCGGACATTGACGCCAGGTCATGCCCCACGGAGAAGGCCCGGCCATTTCCGGTGATTACAGCCATCCAGACGTCGGTATTGTCGTTTACCTCATGCAGGGCTTCCCAAAGCTCTTTTCGCATTTCAACGTCAATGGCGTTCAGCTTCTCAGGCCTGTTCATCGTAATGTAGGCGACATTGTCCCTGATCTCAAAGATCACAGTTAACATCGACATCTCCTTAATTTATCTCTTGAAAGTTCATTATTGGGCTGTTCGAGGCGTGCAACACGCCAGCGAGAATATAGCATAGGGCTGTATCCCTAACAAGTAAATTATTACAAAGAAGTGGGCTAATGACTGTCTTTAATGGGATGCAGCCAGCGAGTTTTATGCATTTCAGAATTGGCTAAGCCTTGCGAGTTGTGGTACGCTTCGCAGCGAACTTTACCCCCGTACAGTCGCATAAAACGGCAAAAGTAAGGAGGCGCGCATGGCAAAAGTTACCGGCAGTTACCTGATTGCCAGGACCTTAAAGGAAGAGGGAGTCGAAAAGGTTTTCTACCTTATGGGTGGCCCCAACTTCAACATAATGATGGCATGCCAGGACTTTGGTATCGAGACTATTGACTTCAGGCACGAGCAAGCTGCGGCATACGCTGCCCACGCATACGCTCGAGTGACCGGCAAGCCCGGCGTGGTTGCCGCCGCGTCAGGCCCAGGCACCTTAAATCTGCTCACCGGCGTTTACACCGCCTCGGTAGACTGCGCTCCCATGCTAATTCTCGGCGGCGCTGGTCCGGTGCACGAGATCGGCCGAGACGCCTTCCAGGAAGTCGACCAGACGAACATAATGAAGCCCTTGTGCAAATACTGGCACCAGCCAACCAAGGCCGCCAGGTATCCTGAAATTGTCAGCACTGCCTACCGACAAGCAATGTCTGGCACGCCAGGCCCCGTCTACATCGACTGTGGCGCAGACGTCCTATATGAGGAGATCGAGGAGTCGGATGCCGTAGCGGGGACTCATGCGACGCGGAAGAGCGTTCCCTCAGGTGACCCTGCCGCGGTCAAAGAGGCCATAGATATGCTGGCTGCTTCTGAAAAGCCAATCATATTTGCAGGCGGCGGCGTCTTCTTCTCCGGTGGCGCACCTGAGCTAGAGAAACTGGTCGACCTGACAAGCACGCCGTTCTACACCGCGCCAATGTCTCGCGGCCTTGTACCCGAGGACCACGTGGTATCATTCCAGGCGGCCCGCAGCACGGCCATGCGCGAAACAGACCTGGTTTTCATAATCGGCACTCGTATGAACTGGATGCTGCAGTATGGCCGACGGTTCCCCAACGCGAAAGTGGTGCAGGTAGATATTAACGCTGCCGAGATTGCCCACAACCGAGACGTCGACCTTGGCATAGTCGGCGACGCCAAGTCGGTGCTCGGCCAGATGAACGCCGAGATCGAGACACGACCTCAGGACTTCGCAGGCAGGTTGGAGAACGATTGGGTTGCTACCCTTCGTGAGGCCAACGATCGCAACGCCGAGCGAAGCTCCCCTCTGCTTAACTCGACATCGAAGCCGATTCATCCTCTCCGCCTGTGCAAGGAGATCAATGATTTCCTCGACAGGGATGCCATTATCTGCGTGGACGGCAACGAGATCCTGCACTTCGGACGGCAGTCGTTGGCCACCTACGAGCCAGGACACCGACTCAACTCGGGCGTGACGGGCACCATGGGCGTAGGCCTCCCGTACGGCATCGGCGCAAAGATCGCCAAGCCAGACAATCAAGTCCTGGTGCTGCACGGCGACGGCTCCATGGGCATGAACGCCATGGAGATCGACACCTGTGTGAGGCACGAAATCAACGTGGTGACGGTCATCAGCAACAACGCAGGCTGGACGGCCAGGACTCCAGACCAGCGCAAGCCAGGCCGAGAGCTGGGCTTCACCAATTTCGATGGCATGGCCAGAGAGTTGGGCGGCTACGGCGAGACGGTAGAAGACCCAGACGAGATTCGGCCGGCCCTGGAGCGAGCCTTCGCCAGCGGAAAGCCAGCCGTGATCAACGTCATCGTTGAGCCAACTGCAGCGGGCGTGTCGCGATCATGGGGCGGCTCGAATATGTAGGGTCGAGTTACGAGTGATTAGTTACTAGTGGTTAGTAATTAGTTTCTAGTTAAAAGACGGCGGGGTTTGCGCTAAGAGTAGGTATTTTCGGCGCAAACCCCGATTCTGTGCCAAGAGTTAAGCGGGAGTTAGCCCTCGGCTTCCTGGCGTGCTAGGACAGTAGCAATCGCGGCGCCAAAGACCAACCCTACGGCGGTCCCAACTCCGATCCACAAGCCCATGTTGTCGGTTACACGACCAACGACGATCCCAACGGTCAAGCCCACGATGAAACTAACCCCTATAATTCGTGCTCTTTTATCCAATTCGAGAATCTCCATTAATTTTCTTACCCACTAGATTGAAGCAGGCCACCTACCTAGCCAGTTCTGACCTTTAATTGTAGCGGAACATTCATATGTCTGAAATACGCAGACACTAAAGACCCACCTTTACTAACGGCGTCGATGTCAACACATGGGACTCTCTCGAAAGAGCGTCATGAAAAAAATTGAAGTGCTAAAATAAATTCATGGTCACCTCGAACCCACCCAAAAATCATGACTTCACGGCGCATCTGACCTGGTTTTGCCGGGTGCTGCGGGAGTATGGCTTCTTGGTCGGCCCGTTGGAGACGGCGGACGCGATTAAGGCCCTGGGCTCCGTGGACATGATGGACCGCGGTCGAGTCTACTGGACGCTACGCAGCCTGCTGGTCTCAAGGCAGGACAAGTTTTCAACCTACGATGGTCTTTTCGAAAAGTTCTGGAACTTCGAGCCCATTCCCAAAAGAGGTATGACCAGCGAAGGCTCCAAGAAGCTTGAGGAGACCATAACCCTTCAGCGCAAGCCAACCTCGTTATTTGGAGTGCGCGACGACCAGCAATCAGAAGAGATCGCCATTCAGGAGCTACGCATCGGCGCGAGTGAGGTCGAATTGGACGCTCCAAAGGACTTGACGACCATCCACGCTGACGAGTTCACGGAGCTGACTCGCATCGCCGCTAGAATAGTGAAGGCTCTGGCTTCCCGGCCGGGACGGCGACGCAAACGCCACAAGCGCAAGGGCGTTCCCGACCTTCGAGGAGCCATGCGCCTGAACATGTCCTTCGAAGGCGACCCGATCATCGTGCCGCGGCGGAGGCGCGTGCCCAGGGTGACGCGAATGCTGGTAATGCTAGACGTTAGCGGGTCCATGGAGCGCCACGTTCAGCTACTGCTGCAATTGGCCTACGCCGTATCTCAGCAGACCAAGCGCGTGGAGGCGTTCGTCTTCAGCACCAAAGTAACCCGCGTTACGAAGGAGCTGGCTAAGCCTTCCTTCACTGAGGCCCTGAAAGGCATTAGCAAAGAGGCGTCCCACTGGTCTGGTGGCACGCGCATCGGCGAGGCCTTGGCCACTGTGAACACTGACTTTTCTCACCTGCTGGACAAGCATACAACGGTGTTACTTTTGAGCGACGGTTGGGACACGGGGGAGCCAGAGCAGCTGGCCATTCAGATTCGACGAATGAGGCAGCGAGTCCGCAGCTTTGTGTGGCTAAACCCACTTATAGGTACACCGGATTATCAGGCTCTCACAAGAAGCCTCCAGTCTGCGGAACCGTACGTGGACCACTTCGCATCGGCGTTAGACGTCGCTCACCTCAGGCGTCTACCCCAACTCCTTCGCTCATGAAATAGTTATGAATCGCATAGCCATCAACTGATTCCCACACCTTACGTCGGCCCTATCCACACACTCTGCCACGGGCCGTCATCGTAAACTAATACTTGTGGAGTGTTTCTAAGAAATGCTCTTCGTTTTGTGGGAACCAGAAACCTCATGCGCCTTAATAGATGGCGATGCCTCGTTCAGACCTTTGCCTTGCTAGTGCTGACTCTGGCGTGATGAATTCCTCGCATACAGTGGCTTAGCAGATTCGCGACAAAGGAATTAACAATGATGAACGCCGTCAATTTAAAGCCACTACGCATAACCCGGCTGATATGGCCGCCCGAAGCGTTGAACGCAGATCTTAATGTTGATGATTTTGTCCTGAAGCCACGAGGCCTCGCCAAGTCCTCTCCCACTGCCGGGCTGATTCTGCCTTTTGTGGCAGCGCTCTGCTTTTCAGTCCTCATCGCATTTCTCATGTTCGAGTTCGGCCACGTAATTTTGGAGCTTGGCAAATTGGAATACGTCGGCGTGTTCTTCATAGAGATGGCCAACAGCGCCACCATCATCTTCCCGACTCCGGGCCAGACCTATACCTTCGCTCTCGGCGTGACGCTCAACCCGCTTATGATCGGTCTGATTGGCGGCATTGGCTCCGCAATCGGTGAGCTAACCGGGTACGCGGTAGGGGCAAAGACGGGCCATCGATTTAAAGGCGGGCGCATCTTCGGTCGGCTACAGAAATTCACCATGCGATGGGGAGGCCTCGCTCTCTTCCTGTTCGCAACCATACCGGGTCCCTTCGAGATTGCTGGCCTGTGGGCTAGCACCGTGCGATATCCACTGGCGCGCTTCTTTGTATTCGTCTCAGGTGGCAAGATACTGAAGGTCACGGCGTTCGCCATGGCTGGCTATTACAGCCTCTCATGGCTGCTCGGCACTAACTAGCAGTCGGCCCTTGCTCGACCAGCCATAGCCGCTACGCCCCGCATCGACGAGCATAGCCTCCCAAAATGCATGTGTTAGGATAGCTGCTCCTATCCCCTTCGAGAGAAGGACGCCATGCCGGATATCATATTCGCCTTTGGTCTAATCGCCACCGTGCTCATTGTCACTGCTCTGGCATCCGGTCTTGTAGAACGCTCCCTACTGTCCTTCCCCTTACTGTTCCTGGGGCTCGGTTTCGTCTTGGGTGAGCGTGGAGTCGGCCTTCTCACCCTCGGGCCACACAGCCCAACCCTCGAAATCGTAGCCACACTGACTTTGGCACTGGTTCTCTTCCTGGACGCCGTTAAGATTCAGGTCGACGAACTGGGCAAACGATGGGTCGTTCCCTTTCTAATTCTTGTACCTGGGAGCACTGCCACTGGTGTTGCTGGTCGGTTTCGGATGGATCTTGGCCATTATCGGCGGCGCTCTTCTAGCCTCAACCGATCCGGTTGTGCTGAGAGAAATCCTTCGCGATAACAGAATACCCAGGCCCGTCCGGCAGATCCTGAAGCTAGAAGGCGGCATGAACGACCTGATCGTCTTGCCAGTAATTCTGGTTCTGATAGCTATATCCACGGAGCAGGTCGGTGGGCTCGCCCAGTAGGTTCCCTTCCTGACAAAACTGCTGATCGTCGGACCACTGATTTGCGCAGCTGTCGGTGTAGTAGGCTCGTGGTGCATGTCGCGCGTGGACGAACGCATGGGCATACGGCTGGAGCATCAGGCACTGTTCGGCATAGGTCTGGTCCTGGCGGCATATTCGTCGGCGACTATCGTGGGCGGAGACGGCTTCCTCGGCGCGTTCTTCGCCGGTCTGGCCGTGGTGATGCTTAACCAGAAGCTCTGCCACTGCTTCCTGGACTACGGCGAGGTGACATCTGAGATGATGATGCTCGTGGCCTTCGTCCTTTTTGGCGCAGTGTTATCGAGCATAATCGATACCGTTCCGCTGGTGATCTTCGTAATACGACCGATTGTCATCAACCTGGTGCTGTTCAAAGCCAAGATGAGTTAGGAGGCGCGCGCCTTTATCAGCTGGTTCGGTCCGAGAGGGCTAAACTCGCTACTGCTGGCGCTACTGGTGGTTCAGGCCGCAATACCTGGCGCCGAACTGCTGCTAGCCACCGTCGGCATAGTCGCCATAGCCTCTGTGATCATTCACGGCGCCTCCGCTTCGCCGATTAGCGCATGGTACGGACGCAAGGCCGCCGAGGAAACACTGATCGAGGAGCGCGAGAGCACGGCCCTTGGTCTGTTCAGGCCTCATGACGGACAGGTGTCTCGGCTCGCACCAGAAGACCTGCAGCAGATGTTGGAATCCGAAGCACCGCCTATCATTCTGGACGTGCGCTCTAGGTCCACATACGATCATGACCGAGCTGAAATTCCAGGCAGCGTGCGAGTCCTGCCCGATGAGGTTGTAGACTGGGCCAATGATGAGTCCTTTCCAGATCTCAAGAACGCGTTGATAGAGGCCTATTGCACCTGACCAGACGAGGCTACCAGCGCCCGTGTGGTGCAAGAATTGACGGAAGCAGGCCTGAAAGGTGGGTTGAACGCATGGCGAGCCAAATACCCTGTGAATCCCTTAACCGCTGCTGCCTAGATAACTTAGCCTAAAACTCGCTATTCACACCATATCCACCCCTGACGAAAATTGTCGTTTGGTAGTAGAATTAGGTATGCACAAAGCGTTCGGAGGCAACGAAACTGCCTGACTTTCAAATAGTCTCTGACTTCCAACCCACTGGCGATCAACCTCAAGCCATTGATAAGACCATCGAGGGGTTAGCAAATGGGCTAGTTCACCAGTCCCTCATGGGCGTCACTGGCAGCGGTAAGACGTTCACGATGGCCTGCATTATTGAGAAGGTGCAGCGCCCAACGCTGGTTCTTGTACACAACAAGACATTGGCTGGACAGCTCGCCACCGAATTCAAAGAGTTCTTCCCTAATAATGCGGTGGAGTACTTCGTCAGCTACTACGATTACTACCAGCCGGAGGCCTACGTCCCTCGCAGCGATACCTACATTGAGAAGGACGCCGACATCAACGAGGAGCTGGATAAGCTACGGCATGCAGCTACTCGTGGGCTTCTGACGCGACGCGACGTACTGATAGTCGCCTCCGTGTCCTGCATATTCGGCCTAGGCTCCCCGGAGGAGTACCAGAGCTTCGTGGCCTCCATTCGCAAGGGCGAGCAGCGAAACCGAAATCGTCTGGTCCGACAGCTTGTTGACATGCAGTACGAGCGAAACGACATGGACTTTTCCAGAGGTAAGTTCCGTGTTCGCGGGGATACCATGGAGATTTTGCCCGCGTACGAAGACATTGGAGTCCGCATCGAGTTCTGGGGCGACGAGGTGGACCGCATCGTGGTGATTGATCCCCTCACAGGAGAGGTGCTGGGCGAGCGCGACGAAATCGAGATATACCCGGCCAAGCACTTCGTGACCTCTCAGGAAAAAATGGAACTGGCCATGGCGGACATCGAGGAAGAGTTGGAGGAGCGCGTTTCCTACTTCAAGCGCGAGGGCAAGCTGTTGGAGGCTGAACGCATCGAGTCCAGAACTCGTTACGACCTGGAGATGATGCGCGAGACCGGCTACTGCGGAGGCGTCGAGAACTACTCACGCCACCTGGCCAGACGAGAGGCCGGAAGCTCCCCATACACACTGCTGGACTACTTTCCTGAAGACTATCTGCTGTTCGTAGATGAGTCGCACATGACGCTGCCCCAAGTGCGCGGAATGTATTTTGGAGACCGGTCGCGCAAAGAGACGCTGGTGGACTTCGGATTCCGTCTGCCTTCGGCCATGGACAACCGCCCGCTAAACTTCGGTGAATTCGAAGAGCGGTTCAGTCAGGCGGTTTACGTATCGGCCACGCCCGGCCCCTACGAGTACGAACATTCCCAGGCCATCATAGAACAGGTAATCCGACCAACGGGCCTTATAGACCCGCTCATCGAAGTAAAGCCCACTAAAGGCCAGATCGACGACCTGCTGTACCAGATTCGGGAGAGGGTCGAAAAGAACCAGCGTTGCCTGGTCACCACGCTCACCAAGCGAATGTCAGAAGAGTTATCCGACTTCTTGCGAGAGATGGGCGTCAAAGTACACTACCTCCACTCGGAGATCGACACGCTAGAGCGCAGCGAGATACTTAGAGACTTGCGCCTCGGTATCTACGATGTCGTCGTCGGCATCAACCTGCTCAGGGAGGGTTTGGACCTTCCCGAGGTAAGTCTTGTTGCCATCATAGATGCCGACAAGGAAGGCTACTTGCGGTCTACAACGGCTCTTACGCAGACTGTTGGTCGCGCTGCCCGCCACGTCGAGGGCCACGTAATAATGTATGCCGATGTGGTCACCGATTCCATGAAGCGGACCATCGACGAGACAGAGCGACGGCGCGGCATTCAAGAGGCCCACAATCGCGAGAACGGCATAACGCCACAGGGCATACAGAAGACGATTCACGATATCACCGAGCGCGTGAAGGCTATCGTGGAGACCAGAACGCCGTACATCACGCAGAGTGACCTGCCGAAGGACGATATTCTTCGATTGATCAAAGACCTGCAATCCCAGATGAAAACGGCGGCGAAGAATCTCGAATTCGAGAAGGCTTCGCTACTAAGAGACCAGATTGTTGACCTTCGTAAGGTAGTCGTCGACTAACGACGGATTTGCTGAATACTGAATTAAGATCTTTATGAAGATTAATTGGCGTGTGGAACAGCGGATGAAAAGGCGGAAGGCATGGGCCTCTGCTTTTGCCGTGTTGTTCGCACTAGCATTTGTTGGCTGCGCCAGCACATCCAACTCCGGCGGCGCCTTGCTTCCCGAAGGCATCGAGTCCGCGGAAATCCCTCAGGTTGATTCCAAAGGCTATCTCTACTTCAATCCCGGATACCCCATTGTTGTCTCCGGCGGCTTATTCAACCTCGGCCTGTCTGATGACGCCTCGTTGTCAGAAACTATCTCCATGGAACGCGCCACACTGATTCTAGGGTCTACGACAGCCAACCTAGGAGCTTCGCTGGAGTTTTCCTCAGTGGGAGACAGCCAGTCCGTCTGGAATATGGTTAAAGATACCCTGGACGCGGAGGAGTTCTGGGGCCGCAACCAGGACGATCTCATCCTGCTAGCCACCGGGGATCAGGGCTGGCGTGACGCTGTGACAAGTGCGTATGCCGATGACGACCTGATATCTGTCCGTGAGCAATCCCCTTCTGGATGGAATTTGCTAAGCAACCTGCCAAAAGAGCCTCCTTCGAAGCCGGTAATGGCCGGCGTCCTTCAGATAGACGCCGACATGCTGCAGTCCTTAATGTCCAGCGAAAACCTAGAAGTAGAAAGAATAGGCAACGCATTCGGACTCGTACGCGTGGACTCGCTGGCCTTCGCTGTATATACCGACGATCCACTGAACATGAGTACGGAATTCAGTTACGAGCGCATCCTGAACTCCAGTTCGGGCATTCTGTTCGTCAGCCAGTCCAGCTACCCAAGTCCAATAGTCTCTTTCATGCTGGGCGTTATGTCCGATCGCACCGACTTGGAGCTAATTGAGCTGGCCACAACCAATGCCAGATACCGCACGGTCGACGACTTGCACTTGATCATCAAGAACCGAGGCAGCCTACTTTACGTCTCTATTGCCACATCCAAGGACGATGCCGAAGCACTGATGATCAGCGCTCTTTTTGACTAACAACAGCTTGCCAAGACTAACAATATGCAAGCCCCTGAGAAATTAATCTGTCTATTAATTGATAAAAAGCACATTATGTGCGAAATAAGATGCAAATTGACACCCATTTTCACCGCAGGTAGAATGAGTGTGCTTTATAAAGATAACTAAAACATCTGGAGGATAGTCTTATGCCCGAAAGCGCAACCTTGACCTTGGACGAAGTCTACGAAGCCCTGCGAGATGTTTATGATCCAGAAATCCCTATCAACGTTGTCGATCTTGGCCTGATATACGACGTCAAAGTCGAAGACGCCAACGTCGACATTAAGATGACCTTGACCTTCGCTGGCTGCGGCATGGGGCCTTATATTGCCCAGCAGGCGGAGTGGAGACTAGCAGAACTCGAGAACATCGACGACATCAACGTCGAAATGGTTTTCGACCCTCCGTGGACACCCGACATGATCACAGAAGAGGGCAAAAAGCTGCTCGGTCTCGACTAAGTCCCGAGAGTACAGCAGCCGGCATTTAGCTACGTTCAAGCCCTGCCGACAGAACCCATAACCTGACCCCCCAAATTTGCCGAGGAGTCCAGGAGGACCCTTAATGACAATTAACCCCCAGCAAGCCGCTCAGGCCCGCGCCCGAATCGAAGGCATGAAGCGGCAGTTCGAACAGAAGCGGCAGGTCACAGATTCACTATCCAATATCCGACAAAAGATTGGCGTGTATAGCGGCAAGGGCGGCGTGGGCAAGACCACTGTCGCCGTCAACATCGCATGCACGCTGGCTCACGAGGGCGCTACGGTCGGCATCCTGGATGTCGATATCGATTGCCCCAATGTCGTAAAGGCCATGAAAATATCTGAGCACCCGCTGGTGGGGCAAGACAAGCGCATGCTGCCGGCCGAGAAGTTCGGCGTCAAGGTCATGTCCATGGGCTTCTTCCAGCAGAACGAGGACGAGGCCATCATCTGGCGCGGCCCAATGGTGCACAATGCCATCAACCAGCTTTTGCAGTCCACCGAGTGGGGAGAGTTGGACTACCTCATAATCGACCTGCCACCTGGCACCTCTGACGCGCCACTCACAGTGATGCAAGTGCTGGACCTGGATGGCTTCGTCGTGGTGACAACGCCACAGGAGCTGGCCAAGATCGACGCCAAGCGGTCCATCAACATGATACGCAAGCTGAACGTCAACGTTCTCGGCGTGGTTGAAAACCTCTCCGGCGATATTTTCGGCAGCGGTGCAGGCAAGGAGTTGGCCTCCGAGATGGGCCTGAGGTTCCTTGGCAACCTGGAGCTCAGGGCCGACTACCGTGACACATCCAAGCCTACGGTGCTGACCAGCAACGATGTTCTGGACGAGTATATGAGCGTCGTAGCCGGAGTGCTAACGGCCCTGGAAGAGACTGTAGGAGCAGAAGCCGACTAGGCTTCTATGGCTACCTAACCCAGTAGAACTAATAAACAGACAAACGGCAGGTTGATGAACCTGCCGTTTTCTTTTGCCTCTTCTAAGTGCTTTTCATGAATTTCCGGCGGGTGCGCTAAACCAGCCGCGGCAATTGACATGGGCATCTCCTGTGCCTATATTCGGCACCAACCGCGTAGTGAAACCATTATTATCCCCTAGATGCCTCAGGAGAATCGCTAGTGGCCATGAAGCAACACTACCAGGTAATCATAGTTGGCGGCGGCCCTGTTGGCACAGCCATGGCCGTAGCACTAGGCCTTCGTGGAATCTCTTGTGCCCTTATCGAGCGACACCTGAAACCGCAGCACATTCCCAAGGGCCAAAACCTGTCTCAGCGCAGCATGGAGAACCTTTTCTTTTGGGAGGTTGCCGCGGACGTCAGGGCAGCCCGGGTATTCCCACCTAACTTCCCCATTGGCGGCATAACGGCCTACCGAGACCTGAGCAGCGACCAGTGGTTTGCCCCAGTTGGCAGAGGAACCGTGGCACAGTTCTACTTTCAGAAGAACGAGTGCCTCCCTCAATACCTGACCGAGGAGGTGCTTCGACGCAAGCTAACCACCCTCCCCAGCGTTACGACCATGTTCGAATGGACCGCCGAGTCTGTGGAGCAGGACGGTTCTGGCGTGTGTATCGTCGTATTAAAGGAAGGCGAACCTTAGGCCACGCTCCACGCCGATTACGTGGTGGGGTGTGACGGCGCGCACTCGCTCGTCCGGGAGCAGTTGGGTATCAAGCGCTCAGGGACCCGACTTCGAGCAAAAGATGGCCCTGCTAGTGTTCAGGTCCAATGAACTCCGTGGGCACCTGCGAAGATTTCCAGATCGGACGACCTACCGCGTGTTGCATCCGGATCTTAAGGGAGTTTGGCAGTTTTTCGGCCGGATCGACGCGGAAGTTGGCTGGTTCTTCCACGCCCCCGTTCCCGACGATACAACGTCTGATAACTTCGTTTTTCATGGATTGATGGAGCGCGCTACTGGTTTTTCCTTCGATTGCGAATTCGACTACATAGGCTTCTGGGGACCTGCGGGTCGCCGTCGCCGACGCCTACCGCCGTGGGCGTGCCTTCCTGGCAGGCGATTCAGCACATAGCCATCCGCCGTATGGAGCCTTTGGCCTCAACTCAGGCTTGGACGACGTGGCGAACTTCGCCTGGAAACTCTCTGCGGCATTGGATGGCTGGGGTGGTGAAATCTTGCTTGATTCCTACAGCGAGGAGCGAAGGCCTATCTTTTGGGAAACCGGTAAAAGCATAATCGCAGGCGGGATCAAAGAGGATGGCTCCTTCTTCGTCAGCAATAGCCCTCAACAAGACTCAGCGGCTTTCTTGGATGGGTGGAAGCAATTAGAAAAACGGGAGAGCATCAAGTACACGACATACGAACCACACTACGACGGTTCAGATGTCGTTGTAGGCGCTCCGCTACGGACCACTGGCATCGACGCTTTGCACAGCAAGACCGCTCAACCCGGTCACCACCTGGCGCCATAAGCCCTGGCATCCGGCAAGAACATCTACGAGGAATTGGGAACAGGCTTTACTTTGATCGATCTCGACGCGGACAAAACAACCATCGAGTCTTTCAGGAAAGCTTCAAAGTCTATGGACGTGCCTCTAAAGATAATCAAAGACACTTTCGAGGGAGAAAGAGAGGCATACGAAAGTCGTCTGATCCTGGTCAGACCAGATCAGTACGTGGCATGGGCAGGCAATGGTCAGCCTGATGACATGACCGCCCTGTTCCGAAAGGTCACAGGGAGTTAGGCAAACTAGGCTGCGGGCGTGGCGCGCCTAAGCACAGCGTTTACCCTGGCAATCAACTTTTTGATCCCGAAGGGCTTGACCAGATAGTCGTCAGCGCCGGCTTCGAGCAGACCACGAATTATATCCTCTGTGGTGCCTTGACCAGTGACAATTATCACCGGGCACTCGGATATCTTCCGAACTCGCTCCAGGGCTTCCCAACCATCCATCTTGGGCATGAGCAGGTCCAGAAGCACGAGGTCAGGATTGACCTCATCGAACATTTGAATGCCCTCTGCGCCGTTAGACGCAATTGATGTCTTGAAGCCATCAGACTCCAACACCTCGCTGAACAGATCTCTCAAGGAGTTGTCGTCCTCGACAATAAGAACGTGTGGGCCGGTACCGTTATTATTCATAAATTCACCTTACAGGTAAACATCTAGTTGCCTGATTTAACTATATTTAGGGTCCAATTCTTGGTCAATGCCTAAAATAGGCGCAAACCATCTCCCCCGCCTGCCAGGTCTGCATTTGACCGGCATATGCCTTCCAAATACAATTCAACTCGTTGAATTCAAAGACACATCTGGCCTACATCAGGCCACAGGAGGAAAACGTGATCTACAGACTCTACACTGGTGAAGATGGACAATCCCACATGGAAGAAAACTACAAGCCGCCCCAAGACGTCGAGAAAGGTCCCGGCCTAACCTGGAGAAGACATGAGTCCGGAGACTTCATCGATTGGCACATAGCTCCCCGCAAGCAATATCTCATAACCCTCTCAGGGCAGGTTGAAATTGGCCTTGGCGACGGCACTGTGTACACATTAGGCGCAGGAGACGCCATGCTGGCCGAGGACTTGACCGGTAAAGGACACACCACAAAAGCAGTGGGGTCGGAGCCACGCATTTCCGTGGCGATACCTGTCGATTAATTCACCGTTAAGCCCTAATTTAAGCCGTTC
Source organism: Dehalococcoidia bacterium (assembly GCA_963581905.1). GTDB lineage: Bacteria > Chloroflexota > Dehalococcoidia > Lucifugimonadales > JADFKI01 > Casp-Chloro-G4. The sequence continues at coordinate 751 of CAUZQF010000006.1, read as the reverse complement.
ATGGGCATTTACTGTTTGACTGCCTGTGACCGCTGAATTATACTTCCGTTGTTCGCAGACCGGGATGAAATAGGTCAAAATATGACAGTCGCGAGCTAATCAGAACCAGGAGATGCTTAATAAGTGAGCTACGAAGATATTGTGGTAACGCGGGAAGAAGGCGTAGGAATAATCCGCCTAAACCGTCCCAAGGTGCTAAATGCACTGAGCAAGAATCTCTACAGGGAAGTAGACAGTGTCATAGGCGAGTTTGAGGCTGACGACGAGATCGAGGCCATCGTATTCACCGGCACAGGCGAAAGAGCTTTCTCAGCCGGCGCAGACATACACGAACAGTTGCGCGACGCGGAGAATCCTCCACCGCCAGACCCCAATCGACCCGAGCAGGCTTGGCACGTAGCAGCCAGCACCAAGCCAACCATTGCCGCACTAAACGGCCTCTGTTACGGCGGCGGCGCTGTGATGGCATCCAGCTTCGATATCCGGGTTGGCTGTGAACGCACCAGCTTCAAGTTCCTGGCTGCCTCCTACGGCAGGGTAAACTCCACGTGGAGTTTACCTATGCAGGTCGGCTGGCCTGCGGCAAAGGAGCTGCTGTTCACGGCGCGCGTGGTAGAGGCTGAGGAGGCATACCGCATTGGTCTGCTGAATCACCTCGTGCCCGTCGATGAGCTTCTGCCCAAGGCCATGGAGATCGCCAAGCAGATCGTGGGAAATGACGCTCGCATGGTCCAAGGCATCAAGGAGCTCA